>JBCBQE010000660.1:0-4313 GCA_039820385.1 Cyanobacteria bacterium J06635_10 | reverse complement strand
CCTTTCGGATTAACCTTCAAAAACCTTTGAAGATGTTCTGAAAGGTAAAGCTGCGATTGCCTTGAATAAATCAGATTTAATTGATGCAGAGTTTTTAGAAAAATACCGGCATATTTATAGTTTCAGTGATAATAGTAGTTTTGTTTCGACTAATACAACTTCAGCAAAAACCGGAACAAACGTTGATGAAATATTTCAATCTTTAGCACAGTCAATAATTTAATAACATGAATTCATTATTTACAAATATACTCTCTTTACGTCGTATTGAATATTTAATTATTAACGAATATTGGAAGATTATAGAATTATCTCCAAAAGTAAACCTTTTGGTTGACGACTCTAATGAAGTAAAAGTGGGAAAAGATGTTCGGATTGGCTTTCCTGAATTTATTGGAGTTGAAGCGATTGCAAGAGATATTATAGCGGGAAAACAAGATAATTTTGAACTTAAGGGAGTGATTAGGACTGAAAAATCTGTAAACCCAATTTATATTGATATTTGTATTGCTAACAATATCAAAAATAATCAAATTAGTAATGAATTATTGATAATTGTAGAAGATGTTACGGAACGAATGATTCTCGAACAATCTTTAGTACAAGGTGCAAATGAAGCTAATCTTTTACTGCGTACTCTGACTGCCTCTAAGCAATATATCGATCAAATTATCACATCTATGGCAGATGCTTTGTTAGTAACAACACCATCCGGAACAATCAAAACTATTAATAGAACTGCACAAATTTTATTAGAATATGATGAAGCAGAAATTTGCGGTGAATCTATTTATAATATCTTACAAGAAGTAGAAAATTGGAAAGAGGAAATTGAACAAAGAGGCAACGTTCAAACACCTTTATTTGGTCCGATAACTCCTTTAATTAAAGAAGTTGAAACTTTTTGTCAAACAAAAAATGGAAATAAAATTCCAGTAGCTTTTTCTTGCTCAAAGGTTCAAACAGAAATTGAGCATTTTCAAGGTTATGTTTATATACTGCGAGATATGACAGCACGCAAACAAGCCGAGCTGGCAAAGCAAGAGTTTTTAGCGATGATTAGTCATGAAATACGTACTCCAGTCGCGGCAGTAATTGGGATAGCTGAGATACTATTTAATACTGATTTAACAAACCATCAAAGAGAATTAGTTGAAACTATTGGTAATAGTGGTAAAGCTTTATTAGAAATCATTAATGATATTCTTGATTTTTCCAAAATTGAATCAGGAAAGCTTGAATTTGAAGAAGAACCTTTTCATTTAAATAGTTGTATTGAAGAAGCTTTTTCCTTATTTGCACCAAAGGCAAAGGAAAAAGGTTTAGAGCTTATTTTCTCTGATAATCCCGAACTTCCGAAGCTTATTATCGGCGATATTAGCCGACTGCGGCAAATTTTGATTAACCTACTTAGCAACGCTATTAAATTTACTGAAACTGGAAGTATAGAAATTTCAGTCACAAGTCGCAAACGTCAAATTATTGGTAATGAAACAAAAGATTGTGAAATTCAGTTTGCAGTTAAAGATACTGGAATTGGAATACCAAGAAATCGAATCGATCGTTTATTTAAAGCATTTAGTCAAGTCAATTCTTCTATCACTAGAAAGTATGGCGGTACGGGTTTAGGGCTGGCTATTTGTAAACAATTAAGCGAATTAATGGGTGGTAAAATCTGGCTTGAAAGCGAGGTAAATCAAGGTAGTACATTCTATTTCACTATTACAACTCGGGTTATTAAAACACAATTAACTAAAGAATGGAAAAGAGACGCGAAAGAATCCGATGTTATCAGTCTTACGGATGAAGTCGCAGTGATTGATGCGACTATAGCCGAACAATATCCTTTGAAAATACTTTTAGTAGAAGACTACGCCACCAATCAAAAAATAATAACTTTAATGTTACAGCAAATGGGTTATCAAGCAGATATTGCTAACAATGGCTTGGAAGCTCTTGCAGCACTGCGCCGTCATTCCTACGATGTGATATTAATGGATATGCAAATGCCCCAAATGGATGGTATCACTACAACACAGCAGATTATTCAGGAGTGGGAATCCTCTGTACGCCCACGGATTGTCCTATTAACTGCGAGTATAATTTTAGCCAATAACAATAATGATTTGCCATCTGGTATAGATGATTATCTTGCTAAACCTTTTCGCATTGAAGAATTGGTGCAAGTACTTACTAAGTACCATCTTAATAAAGAAAATGTCCGTAAAGTAAGCGATATCAGTGAAATAGAATCTCACAGTCAAAATGATTCTATAATTGATGCTACTGCATTACAAGAAATTTATCGTATCGCTGATTTTAATTGTGCAGTTAATGCTAGAGAGTTTCTCATAGAAACTATCGATGAGTATTTAGAAGAAACTCCAAAAGTTTTACAAGATATTCAAATTGCATTCAATAAAGATAATTTCAAAGTACTTCAGAGATTGGCTCATACCCTTTCTTCTAGTAGTGCTACATTAGGAGCAACTAAATTAGCAGATTTTTCTGCACAATTAGAAATGATGGTAGTAAGTGAAATGTGGGAGCAGATAACAGAGCAAATACCTATGATTGAAGCTGAATATCAGGATGTAAAAAGTGCTTTGCTGCAAAAGCGAGAGAAATATTAGATTAAAGGTAAGAGCTTCTCGTAACATACGATAGCTTCTTCTATCTTCCCAACTTATGCGCCGCTAGCTTGGCGATCGTCGGGTTTAATTCCA
Source organism: Cyanobacteria bacterium J06635_10 (assembly GCA_039820385.1). Classification (GTDB taxonomy): domain Bacteria; phylum Cyanobacteriota; class Cyanobacteriia; order Cyanobacteriales; family Nostocaceae; genus Rivularia. Next base: position 1,587 of record JBCBQE010000660.1, on the reverse strand, counting down.
ACTGCTTTATCGCAAAATGCCAGTACTTCTTCTAATCTTCCCAACTCATGCAGCGTATTACTCTGGAAAAACCAAGTTTGATTTTTATTACAAGCTTCTAACTACAAAGTCATCGATACCCGGCGATCAGCCGCTCATCCATACGCTACGCCTACGCCTCAGATCTGCGGTCGATCGCTATCCTATAAATACCTTCCTAGAAAGTAACCCGCGAATTTTTTTTTGGCGACTCTTTTCTGATATGATTATGAATATAAAGCTTTTTCTTATAATGGAAATCTGTGCATTTTTAAAATTTTTGCTACTATATCCATTATGAAAATACTTTTTATCTCTAAATTTAATCATCTCACACTAAGAACACTTTTTTCGCCGCAACAAATAAATTTACGAAATTTTTTTTTAAACCGAAGAATAACAGTTGTGTTGGTACAAAGGTTAGGTTGCAATTTTCACAAAACCAACTGATGTAATATGGAGTTTTCCTGCATAAAAATACGGATAAGCCTATTTATAAGTAGTTATCAACACTATATACACTTAATATAAGGCAACAAATGAGACATCTGAGTATAATAAATTTCCGTAATTAGCAATAAAAAAATACAAAATTGTTCTCAATTGAGAACAATCTCATTTATAACTACAATTATTTTCATTAAGGTCACGAAATAGCGTTGTTTTTTGGACGTGTTCTAAATCACCCTTACGGGTTCGGCAGTCGCTCATGGGGGAAACCCCCAAGACCGCGCTGCCTCACTTTTTCAGGTATAATAAAATTATATATAATCTGTTTGGACCTATTGTTGATAATTTAAGCAGTCAAACTTAAAACAGTCAAAATTTTAATTTTAAAATAAGTCAGTTATTTTACAAAACTTTAACTTTTGACAAAAAACTAAACAAATAAATTTTAGCGTTGCTGAATTGAGCTATAAATTATATTTGTTTGCAATTGTATTAACAACGAAAACCGGCAGAAAGAAATTGCATTGCAAAATCTCCAGACTACATAAAATTGTGAATTGATAACACTAGGTGACACCAAAATTTTTATTGTTACCTCTTACCTATATTTATTGAGAGTTAATCCAAACTCTTTTCTCCACCTCTTCACCTGTGCTTCCAAATCTCCCGACAACCATTCATTAAACTGCGGATAAATAGGTAACCTTGGTAGTAAATTCCAACTCAGAGGATCTAATATTTCTTGCAGTTCATGTTCTTGAATATGGGGATAATCGGGATTTACCTCATCTTTAGGACTAATTCCACCCAAGTCTCTAGCACCTGCTTCTATACAAGCGAGCAACCATTGCTGATCTTTAACTAAGTTTGGCGGAATTTGAATTGTAATATCCAGTGGTAAAATTTGCCGTGCTTTCGCAATTATCTTTGGTAATTGGTGCGGATTAAAAGGTGCTGCATCAAAGCTTTGTTGACTTCCCGGACTATGTGGTTGTAAGATAACCTCTTGAATATTTTTGTAGGTTTGATGCAATTGAGAAATCGCTGACAATGTATCCCAACAATCTTTTTCTGTCTCTCCAATTCCTAATAATAATCCCGTTGTAAAAGGTATCTTTA
>JBCBQE010000659.1:0-4324 GCA_039820385.1 Cyanobacteria bacterium J06635_10 | reverse complement strand
AAAAAATTAAAAACAGCCGATGATATTGCTGAAAATCCAGTACAAGGGGAAGTCAGATTTTTGCCTGATTCTAACAGGATCGCTGGCAAGGGTGTGGAAACTTTAAATCAATTAGCAAAGAAAATTGCAGAGTTTGAACACCAAAGTGTTGGCATACGAGTTTATTCTAATTTTGGTAAATCAGAGTTTAGTCAAGAAATCTCCAGAAAACGGGGTGAGGAAGTAGCTGGTTATTTGCGTCATCTTGGCTTGAAAAACAAGATAGTGATTTCTAAAAGAAGCGCTAATCCTTCGTCAAATAATCTTTCTTCTCAACAAAAACTTAAGTTACCAATAGTGGTTAAGATTTATAAACTTAAATGATCAATTATCAATTATCAATGATCAATGATCAATGATCAATTATCAATGATCAATTATCAATTATTTGTTCTTGGTGGTGCGTGACGGTAAGTTCAGATCGTAACGTTCAGGTTGATAAGTTACCGTAACCGTCACAGCACCCTACAATTTTATCAACGATCAATTATTTGTTCTTGGTGGTGCTACAATCTTATCAACGATCAATTATCAATTATTAGTTGTTCATTGTTCATTGTTCATTGTTCTTGGTGGTGCGTGACGGTAAGTTCAGATCGTAACGTTCAGGTTGATAAGTTACCGTTACCGTCACAGCACCCTACAATTTTATCAACGATCAATTATTAGTTGTTAATTGTTCATTGTTCATTGTTCACTGTCTCCTGACATTCAAACAACACCATTCTTTCCGCTTCCACAAGGTGGCAACTACCCAGCCATTTTCCTCTAAGACATGGGTGACGGCGTTTGATTGTTCTAATAAAATACCGCTGAAAATACCCCAAGTTGTAGGTTTAACAATCGCGCTCATGTCAGGAAGTATTTGCATTATTATGTCTGCTAAAATGTTGCAGACTATACCATCTACTGGCTCTGTGAGGAGTTGTTGCATCGCTTCTACACTCCCCTGTGCGACTGTCAAACGTTCGGGAGCAATCCCGTTAATTTCGCGGTTTTCTGCGGTTGAACTAACCGCAAAAGAATCAACATCTACTGCGTAGGCTTTTTGTGCTCCCAATAGTAATGCTCCGATAGAAAGTATACCGGAACCACAACCAATATCCGCAATTACCACATCTTCTTTTTTCTCCGCAGAACTGACAAAAGATTCTGGTATATCGCTAAAACGCATTTCTAGCGACTCCAAACACAGTTGAGTTGTAGCGTGTGCGCCAGTACCAAATGCCGAGCCGGGATCTAGCTGCAATATTATGCGATCGCCATTTTCTGGAGCAGCTATCCAAGAGGGGTTAATTAAAAAGCGATCGCCAATTTCTTGGGGTTCCCAATGTTGTTTCCAGCTACTAGCCCAATCTTCTTCATCAATTAGTTTCCACTGCAAGGAAGGCAAGGAAGTTTCCAAGCAAAGAGCATCTTGACGCAACCACAGCGATAGGGCTGCTAAGTCCAATAAATGTGCTTGAGATTCTGGTAAGTATGCTTGTACTAAAATCGCATTACCTTTTTTTTGACTGGCAGTTCCCCGACAGCCAAATTTTTCCAGTCGCCAGAAGACAGAATCTTCAATTTCCCCAGAGCATAGAATTTGTAGTTCCCACCAAGTTTTTACCATCGGATTTTAGATTTTAGATTTTGCGGAAAGTTGGCACGGAGATGTTCTTCGTGCCAAACTTTCCAAGACAGATTTTAGATTTTAGATTCTGAGAAAAAGCTAGTAGCTACTGATTAACCGTTATTTGCAACAATTGATATGGGCTGCGGAAAAATTAACCAACAGTAATAATCCAAAATCCAAAATCCAAAATCCAAAATTTACTAAAGGGTTACTGTATATGCATCTCGAATACCGTCTACTTTGATAATCTCTTTCAAGATTCCGTCTGGTAATGGGTCATCTATACTAATAACCATAACTGCATCACCGCGAACAATTTTACGTCCTACTTGCATGCTGGCAATATTAACGTTAAAACTGCCCAGTAAAGAGCCTATTTTACCGATAATTCCAGGCATATCCCGGTGTACAGTAAATAGCATATAACGATTTGGTGGTACGTTGATGGGAAAATTATCAAGACCAGTTATACGAATTTCTCCATCACCCAACAAAGCACCCGTTACAGCATGAGTTCCCAAGTTACCCGTAGCTTCTAAATGTAATGAACCGGCGTAATCTTTAATGGAATCATCCCGCGTTTCGATGACGCGAATTCCTCTTTCTTTCGCCTCTATGTTGGCATTAACATAATTGACTCGTTCGCGCAAAGCTTGGTAAAGCAATCCTTTGAGAGAAGCTATGACTAAAGGTTGAGTCTTGTTTGTTGCTAATTCTCCTTGCAGCCTCACATTTAGTACTTCTACTCTACCACCGGCAAGCTGTCCTACTAAGTTTCCTAATGTTTCTGCTAGCTGCATATAAGGCTTAAGTTCTTCCAATACATTAGGATTAAGTCCTGGAATATTTACTGCCGATCGCGCTGGTAATCCTAATAGTACATCACGAATTTGTTCGGCTACGTCAATGGCTACGTTTACTTGTGCTTCAGCTGTTGATGCTCCCAAATGTGGTGTCAACACAACTTCTTTACCCAAAGCTTTTAAGGGAGACTCACCTAAAGGTTCAGATTCGTAAACATCCAAAGCCGCGCCTTTGATTTTCCCTTCTTTGAGGGCTGTAGCTAAAGCTTCTTCATCAATAATCCCACCACGAGCGCAATTGATGATGCGAGCGTTAGGTTTCATTTTCGCCAGCATGTCGGCGTTAATTAAATGAGTAGTTTCTGGAGTTTTGGGAATATGCAGCGTAATGTAATCAGCTTGCTGTACCAGTAAATCCATATCCACCAACTGAACGCCCATTTGTTCAGCTCTTTCATTGGAAATAAAAGGATCGAAAGCTAGTAATTTCATTCCCATTGCTTTGGCAACCCCAGCAACGTGAGAACCAATTTTACCTAAACCGACAATCCCTAAAGTTTTTTTATAAACTTCAGCGCCAACAAAACTTTTGCGACTCCATTCCCCTTTTTTCACCGAAGCATTGGCATCGGCGATATTGCGAGACATAGCCATCATCATCGCTAAAGCGTGTTCGGCTGCTGCGATGGTATTACCTTCGGGAGAATTTACTACTACAATACCTCGGCGCGTGGCTGCGGGTACATCTACATTATCAACACCTACACCCGCACGACCGATAATTTTCAGATTTGTGGCGGCTTCAATTACTTCTTGAGTCACGCGAGTACCACTACGAATCATCAGCGCATCATATTCACCAATGATTTGCTGTAATTCTTCTGGTTTTAAACCTAATTTGACATCAACGCTAGCAACTTGCGATAGGATGTCAATTCCTGCTTGGTCAATTGAATCGGAAACTAGAACCTTAGACATAACTGCTTATTTTAAAGCTGATGAGTGTGTGTAGGGGAAATTATAGGTCTTGAATGCAAACCAACGGCAATTAATTCATATATAAATAACTATTTTCAATATCCCACAAGAGTGATGCGCCGAGCTATAGTATGACGAAAATGATCGTGTTAATTGGGCACCATGTGCTGTTTTTCCTCATAATCTCAATCATGCCGTCTCTAAGGGCTAGATATAATCCACCAATAACACGAATAGCGTCTTCAATTCATCTATTTATCAAAAATTCGGTTTCTGTAAAACTATTTACAGGTTTTCGACAAAGAAAGCCCACGGTTTTTAATCGTGGGATGAATTTGGAGTTAGGCACTTTTAAGTGCCGTGTTCTTTAATCATTGCATCTATCAAACTTCTAAGCTTATCTCTCCACTGAGGTATCTGCCTAAGAGCTTCTTTTTTATCTTCAGTTAATTTAAGCCCAATATGAGCAGTCAAAGGTTTATCACCACCGGGGATGAAGCCTTCTTTATTGCCTTTAACAAAATGTCCTTTAGAATTTCTCATTTTTTTTGAGTTTACGGAAAGGTCACCAACGGTTAAAATAGGTTTAGCATACATTGAGAGGTCGGTCAATGGCTCGAAGTAAGACACCATCATTCATAACGGAACTCCCATTAAAAGTTGATAGCAACCAAGAGCGGGGAATGTTAGCTCGGTTTCAAGCTGCACGTCAGTTATACAATGCTTGCTTAAATGAAGCTCTCTTAAGAATGAGTTTGGTGAAAAACTCCGAGCCATATCAGCAAGCCAAAAACATGAGAGGAGGTGATAAAAAGCGTCGCGCTGAACTGTTTGCACAAGCTAGAAAACAATATAGATTTTCCGAATATGACTTAGGTGATTTTGG
>JBCBQE010000658.1:0-4325 GCA_039820385.1 Cyanobacteria bacterium J06635_10 | reverse complement strand
ATTCACCTAACTTTGGTAATAATTCGGGAGGCGTTTCTTGGATATTATTAAGAACTAGAGTACCTTCTCCCAACCATGTAATTAATCCCGGTTTACCACCAACACGTCCAAATAAATCCGCACCGCTAATCTGTAAAATACCGCAATCTACCTTAATAATCGGTTGTCGGCGATAATTAGAACCGAAGTGGATAAGAGCGGCGATATTATCTTTTTCTAAACCAGGCTCGCCAAATATTAATATAGATTCCCGAGTGTCGGAAGCTTCACGGATTTGTTCTCGCAAACGCACAGCATAACGACTTGTTCCTACAACTCCTCGTTGTGCTTTGGTAATTAAATAAGGGCGTAAAGCAATAGAGCGCTCTTGTTCGTAATTAAGCGCAGATTCTAACTGTGCAACTTCTTGGGCTAATCCACGAGAAATTGCCGTTTGAATTTGGGGATATTCACCGATTAATTCTTTAAATTTTGTCGCAGTTACTACCCAGAAACGGCATTCACTCAAAGTTGTAATGGAACATTTAGTTAATTCATCCAAAGTTAACTCTTGAAGATTAATTACCGCACCGGGAAGTAAACCGCAATTGAAAATAGGATTATTTTTATCTTTACTATTACTTTCGAGTTTACCTTCTAATAATATGTAGAGTGCTTCTGGTGTTGTTTCTTCTGCAAATAAAAGTTGGTTTGCTGGGATAACTTTTGATTCGATGATTTTGGCGATTGCTTCTAATGGTTTGGTATCGAGTATTCCTAAAGCGGTGCGCTCTTGCAGCCAGATTAATTTTTCCTTTTGGTTCATGATATTCCCCTCGATGCTGGGAGTTTCAGCAGATGACTACCCTGGATTGAAATTCTGTATAAAACGCTATTAACATTAAAGTTGTTGTCATAGTCTAATTTTGCAAAGAGAATTAATATTAATTGCGGTGATACCAATTCTGTATGAGGCTCCGCTGAATCGTCCTTACTCTCGAAGAGTAGGGCTACAGTTGCAAAGCCCACCTGCGTGGGCTACGAAAAATTAAGCTTCTTAGCCCACGCAGGTGGGCTTTGTTTGTATAGCCCCAGGCTTTAGCCTGAGGGCTTTTAGGATTTGATAACACGTCTTAACTCTCAAAACCTTTTCTAATCACGCTTTAAATACTTTTTACCCAGGGATAATGCATAATCAAAATATATAGCAATATCAGTGTAAACACGTATTAAGCCGCTGCTTATGCCACCAGACTATTCCGGTCAAAATCTTCGTGGACGCTCTTTTAAAGGACAAAATCTAGAAGGTGCGAATTTTAGCTATACAGATATTAGAAGTACAAACTTTACTGAAGCAAACTTAAAAGGAGTTAACTTTACTGGTGCGAAAGCTGGTTTACAAAAGCGTTGGATGTTACTTCTAGTTTTACTTTCTTGGTTGCTGTCGGGAATATCAGGTTTTCTATACCTAATTAATACAATCTTAATAGCGTACATATTTGATTCTTCTCAGAGTGCTGAGAACCAATTTATAGGCTGGTTAACAGTGATTGTAACGATTATTGTATATATCATTATTATCCGCCGAGGAATATCAGTAAATCTCGCCTTCGTCTTCGCCTTAGCTGCAGCCGCAGCCTTTGCCGCAGCCTTCGCCTTCGCCGCAGCCGAAGCCGGAGCCTTCAGTGGAGCCTTCGCCGGAGCAGGAGCCTTCGCTTTCGCCGGAGTCGGAGCCGCAGCCTTCGCCGCAGCAGGAGCCTTCAGTGGAGCCTTCGCTACAGCCTTCGCCGCAGCAGGAGGCGGAACTTTGGCCGCAGCAGGAGGCTTCGCCGCAGCCGCAGCCTTCGTCTTCGCCGCAGCAGGAGCCACAGCCGGAGTTGTTGTAAGTGCTTACATAGCTTGGCGAGCAATGAAAGGAGATGAGAAATATGCTTTAGTAAGAAATGTAGCAGTTGCTTTTGCTGCTATAGGAGGTACGAGTTTTCGCGGAGCTGATTTAACCGATACTAATTTCACCGAAGCTCGACTCAAAAGTACTGATTTACGAGATGCTAGATTGATTCGTACCTGTTTCCACAACACTAAATTACTTGATAGAGTTCGTCCCGGTATTTCTTATTTACAACATTCCCAAGTACGCAAATTAATCTTAACAGAGCAAGGGCAAGATCAAAATTTTGACCGTCTTGACTTGCGGGGAATTAATTTAAAAGCAACTTTTTTAACAGATGCCAGTTTCATCGGTACAGATTTGAGCGAAGCTTGTTTGCAAGATGCTGATTTATCCAGAGCTAAGTTAGTCCAAACACAATTAGATAATACCAATTTCACCGGAGCAACCCTTACCGGAGCATTTATCGAAGATTGGAATATTACCCATGAAACTAACTTTCGTGGCGTAAATTGCGAATACGTTTATATGCGACTTCCTACCAAAGAAAATCCCAATCCGTTACGAAAACCAGATAACAACGCTGAAGTATTTGCAGACGGAGAGTTTGGCGATTTTATCCAGCCAATATTTGATACCCTCGACCTTTATCATAACCAAGGTGTTGACCCTCGTGCGATCGCAATTTCATTTAAGAAATTAGCTGAAAATAACCCGGATGCGGAATTAGAAATTGTCGCGATGGAGAAAAGGGGAGAAGATAAATTTTTACTCCGCGCTAAAGCTGCACCAGAAGTTGATAAATCGGAGTTAAGTGCAGAATATTTTGAAACTTATAATTATTTAAAAAGTTTATCTCCATCAGAACAAATCCAATATTTATTAACCGAATTAAAAGTTAAAGATACTCAAATAAATTCCCAACAAAATCAGATTATTAGTTATGAAAATATGATAAATACCGCATTAGGTCGTCCTAGTATTGAAGCAGATACGGTAATCGCCGAACAAATCGGTGGAAATATCAATAATAATCCTCAAAATCAAAATCAAAAAGAAACTGAAAATTCAGCAGTAAAAACAATTTTAATTCTGGCATCCAATCCCAAAAACACCTCACAATTACGATTGGATGAAGAAATACGAGAAATTGATGCCGGATTACAACGAGCCAAAAAACGAGAACTATTCGACTTCAAACAACGCTGGGCTGTGCGTTCCCAGGAAGTTTATCAAGCACTGTTAGACTTCAAACCCCAAATCGTTCATTTTTGTGGACATGGTTGGGGAGATGACGGTTTAGCCCTAGAAGATGAAGACGGAAATTTGAAGTTAGTAGATACAGAAGCAATAGCTAAATTATTCGAGTTATTCTCTGACACCATCGAATGTGTTGTTCTCAATGCTTGTTATTCAGAAATTCAAGCAAGTGCGATCGCCAAATATATTCCCTATGTAATTGGAATGAATCAAGCAATTGGGGATAAAGCCGCAATTAAATTTGCAACGGGATTTTACAATGCTATTGGTGCTGGAGAATCGGTTGAATTTGCTTATAAACTCGGATGTAATGTAATTCAACTAGATGGAATTCCAGAACATTTGACTCCCGTGCTTGAGAAGAGATAGGGAGATGGGGAAATAAGATTCAAAATATTACTTCTTATATCTTGCAACATTCTCGGCAACCGCCTTGGAATAAATTCCCAGGCTAATAGTCAAAGTCTGATAAATCAGACTGGGTAAGTGTTATTTTCTAAGGATACCTACGGTACCCTGCTCCTAGGTGCTAACAGTACATTTTAATGTACTTTGTTTATGAGCCTTGAAATTAATTTCAAGGCGGAATTATGGGCTTTACAACAATGGTGCAAAATGTCAAACTTCTCACAACTCCAACTCAAACCCCAGTAAAACATCTTCCCCAGAAATTTTAATCGGAATTTCAACAACTTCCACCGCTTGATTCTGACGATAAATTTCAACTTGTTTATCTTGAGGATTAATTAACCAACCCAAACGCACACCATTTTCCAAATACTCCTGCATTTTATCTTGAAGAGATTTTAAACGGTCGCTTTCAGAACGAAGTTCAATGACAAAATCGGGTGCTAAAGGTGGAAATTTTTTACGCTCCTCCAAACTCAAACCCTCAATCCAATAAGTCGATGGTGCGTTACGGCAATATCAATATAATTCAAACAATCAAAATTTTTCATGCCGTAACACACCCTACAAACTACTTGTAGAGGGAGAGACAAGGAGAAAAAGAGACAAAAACTTCCTAACTCCCAACTCCCAACTCCTAACTCCTAACTCCTAACTCCTAACTCCTAACTCATAACCCCTAACTCCTAACTTTTTTAATCCGTCACCGCACCCAAACTACAAGAAGAAACCAACTTGGCATACTTCGCCAAAATACCTTTTGTATAACGAGGTTCCCGTGGTTTCC
>JBCBQE010000657.1:0-4327 GCA_039820385.1 Cyanobacteria bacterium J06635_10 | reverse complement strand
TTTCTACTTAATGCATCAACACCTTTAAACAATTCATCGATTAATTTAGTGCGAATAAAAGCACCACGTTCAGATGCTAAAAATTCTAATCCTTTATCTAATGCATCGCTAGAGTCATAATCTTGAGAATTACGAGCATTTTTTAACAAGTTTTCCAAGCGATTCCAACGAAAACGACCATCTTTAAATAGTAAATCTCGTAGTGAAGCTCTTAATTCCGGTGCTGGATCGGTTAACAATCGTTTGGAAACGTAAGGATATGCTTCGCTGAGAACTTTAAAAGAAGGGTCAATATATATCGCAACACCTTCTAATGTTACCAAGGAACGAATAATCAAAGCGTAATAAGGAGGTACGCGGAATGGATATTCGTACATTAAAGCTGATAAATCATCGGTGATGGTTTTAATGTTTAAATCGGAAACAGAAGCACCTTGAGCATCAGCAAATACTCTGGCGAAAGCTGGAATAATCGGCGTTAAATCTACATCCTCTGTTAAAAAGTCTAATTTAACGTAGTCGGAGGCTAAAGCGTCAAAATCGCGGTTAACAACGTGAACGATCGCTTCAATTAAACCGTAGCGCTGCTGTGGCTGAATCTCGCTCATCATCCCAAAGTCGAGATAAGCCAATTTTCCATCATAGGTAGCTAATAAATTACCAGGGTGAGGATCGGCATGGAAAAATCCATGTTCTAATAATTGACGTAGAGAACACTGAACCCCTACTTCTACTAAATAACGAGCATCTATACCTAAAGCGGCAATTTCTTTTACTTGAGTTAATTTAATTCCGTTAATCCACTCCATCGTCAACACGCGACGATTGGTATATTCCCAGTATATTTTCGGTACATATACGTCTTTCATATGACCGTAGAGTTGGAAAAAACGCTCGGCATTTTCGCCTTCGTTAAGGTAATCCATCTCCTCAAAGACACGCTCGCCTAATTCGTCAAGAATACCTACTAAATCGCTCCGCACTTGCTTAATAGCTTTTTGTCCCCAAGCTGCTACTCGGCGTAGGATATATAGATCGATAGTAATGCGATCGCGTAAGTCGGGACGTTGAACTTTGACGGCGACTTCTTCACCCGTACTTTTTAATTTGCCTTTATAAACTTGTCCTAAAGAAGCTGCAGCGATTGGATCTGGTGTAAGTTCGCTATAAATATCTTCTGGTTTAGCACCAATTTCTTCTTCAATAAACTGGTAAGCAAGTTCGTTAGGAAAAGGCGGTAATTGATCTTGTAATTTAGTTAATTCTTCTAAATACAGGGGAGGAACTAAATCCGGTCTGGTAGATAATGCTTGTCCGATTTTAATATATGCTGGTCCTAACTTTGTTAGTAATTCTCGCAGTTGAACGGCGCGACGAGAGTCATTTTTTACATTTTTTCCAAGTTTAGTATCCCACCACACACCTAAAGCAAAGCTGAGAACAGGTGTCAAAACTGTGAATATCCGCCCCCAAACTTGTAAAGGTTTTTTTCGATAGTGGGCTGCTATTTCCGAAGCATCGTAATGTAATCCTAAAGGTTCGTTCGCACTCGCTACTTGCAACCTATTTTTAGGATATGCTTTTGTTGCTGGTACCTCAACAATAGTCGAATCTAGTTTATCTGCAAGCACTAATTTTGTCTCTAGTGGTGTGGAATTTGGAGGAACTGTTTTAATATTCATGGACTTATCGCACCGCAGTTGAAACGTTAAGTATTGTAACAATCGCTTTCATAAGTGTAACTCATAAGGTCAGTTAACAGTGAACAGTGAACAGTGAACAGTGAACAGTGAACAGTGAGCAGTGAACAGTGAGCAGTGAACAGTGAACAGTGAACAGTGAGCAGTGAGCAGTGAACAGTTAGCAGTGAACAGTTAGCAGTGAGTATAGAAATAATTTATTCTCCCTATCTGTGTTTCTGCCCTTATGCTATGCATCTTTCTCTCCTTTCTCGTATAAATCCTCAATACTTAAAAAAAGTCTATATTTAATGTAAATTTGTATCAAACTCGAATTAAACTAAGTTTGGTACAGTTGTTCGGGAGTTCAAACAATTTTGATATGAGTAATTATTTGAGGTTGTTTGCGTTCAATTTTTAGTATCTCAAACTGTAGAAGTATCCTGCGTCTGCCTTAACGGAGAATATATCTCAATGTTGCTCTCCCTTTATATTGAGATTTTTGCTCGTTAATTGACTTTTTAGAATTAGAATTCGGTGCAGGGTTAAATGTACTTACGGGTGAAACCGGCGCTGGAAAATCAATTATCCTTGATGCTATTGACGCGGTTTTGGGTGGAAAAGTATCTAGCCGCGTGATTCGCACTGGCAGCAAAAGAGCGACAATTGAAGGTACTTTTACTTCTAACTCCGCTTTATCTGTTTGGTTAAGCGAACAAGAAATTGATTTACTTGATGAAAATTCAGTAGTTATCAGTCGTGAAATTACCGCTAATACTAGTAATGTCCGCAGTCGCTCGCGGGTAAATGGTGTTTTGGTAAATCGACAATTAATGAATGGTTTGCGGGAACGTCTTGTAGAAATCACTGCCCAAGGACAAACTGTACAGGTAGGACAATCGGCACAGGTTCGCAACTGGCTCGATTCTTATGGCGGCGATGCTTTGATACAGCAGCGTTCGATTGTGGCTGCGGCTTTCAATAGTTACCAAGAAGCCCATTTATTATTAGAACGCCGTCGTACTTCCGAACGGGAACGCTTACAACAGCTTGACTGGCTGACTTATCAAGCGAAAGAATTAGGAGATGCGAACCTGAGCGAACCCAACGAACTTGAGAAGCTTTTGCAAGAGCAAGAACGTCTCAATCATGTAGTTGAGTTGCAACAGATGAGTTACAAAGTTTACCAAGACTTGTATCAAAGTGACGGTGGAGGTTCCACAGCTTGCGACTTACTGGGAGATACCGAAGCTACATTGATGGATATGGTAGATTTCGATAGTTCGGAACTGCAACCACTATTGGAATTAATAAGAGACGCTCAAACAGCAGTGACGGAAGTAGCGCGACAAATGAACGCCTATGGAGCGGGTTTAGAAGCAGATCCCCAAAGATTGGATGAAGTAGAAGAAAGAATTCGGGAATTAAAGCAAATTTGCCGCAAGTATGGCCCACTCAGTGAAGCTATCCAACATTACAATCGGATTCAAGAGCAGTTAAAAGAGCTTAATGACAGCGAACAATCCATTGAAAAATTGGAGAAACTTGAACTCGAACGTTTGGAGGAACTTACCTCTGATTGCAACAAATTAACCAAATTGCGTAGCGCTACAGCAGCTTTATTAGAAGCGGAGATTATTAGGGAACTCAAACCCCTAGCAATGGATAAAGTCCAATTTAAGGTTGAGATTGCACCCATCTCCCCAAGTGCAAACGGAAGTGATAAAATAGGATTTTTGTTTAGTCCGAATCCGGGAGAACCCCTACAATCTCTATCAAAAACTGCTTCTGGCGGTGAAATGAGTCGCTTTTTACTAGCTTTGAAAGCTTGCTTCTCAGTTGCAGAGAATGCCGGAACAATGGTATTTGATGAAATCGATGTCGGCGTTTCCGGAAGAGTTGCTCAGGCGATCGCCGAAAAGTTGCATCAATTAAGTTTGCAGATGCAGGTATTGTGTGTTACTCACCAACCCCTAGTAGCAGCAATGGCAGATAGGCATTTTCACGTAAAGAAGCAAGTTATTAATCAACTAAAGGGTAACAAAGAGAACAACGGACATGGGGAAGAACGTACCGTGGTTAGGATTACAGCTTTAGATAATTTAGATAAAAGACGAGATGAAATAGCGCAATTAGCTGGTGGAAAATCAGCGAATGATGCTGTAGCTTTTGCAGAATCTTTGTTGGCGAAAGCTGAAACTCATCGTCAGGGGAAAGGGAAAGGGAGGAAAAAGAAATCGTAATATCCTCAAATGCCCTCACCGGGCACCCATAAGAATTTTTTTAGAACCCTTCACCCTGAAGGATGGGGCTACAGAAACAAAGCCCACCTGCGTGGGCTATAAAACATTCGGATTTCCAGTTTTCCAGCCCACGCAGGTGGGCTTCACAATTGTAGCCCCACCCTTCAGGGTGAGGGCATTATTTAAGATTTTACTGTTACTTAAAGCTTCTCTATTAAAAACACAACACCAATCGAATGCCAATATCAATATCACCAAAAACGCGATTACCATAATAACGAAAACTACTACGACAGTTACCTGGAATAACATACCAAGAGCCACCACGGAGTATCCGAGAAGGATTAAGATTATTCAACCAAGCACTACCATTATTAGGGGAGCCTTGATAATTGTAATGACAAC
>JBCBQE010000656.1:0-4331 GCA_039820385.1 Cyanobacteria bacterium J06635_10 | reverse complement strand
TGTAGATATGGCGATCGCTCTGCGCTTACCTTTGCGTCACTTTGCGTTGAAGTCAAAAATTTATCTAACCTGAAATGTTACCTTGAAGAATACCTTCCCATCCTTCAACAAAATGCTTCTAACCATTACCACCACCCATCAACCCGCAACAGATTTAGGTTATCTTCTACACAAACACCCAAACCGCTGTCAATCCTTTTCACTTTCCTTCGGAGAAGCACACGTTTTCTACCCAGAAGCAAGCAACGAACTATGCACCGCAGCGCTTTTACTAGATATTAATCCGGTGAAATTGGTGCGTAAACGGACTTTGAGCCTGGAGCAATATGTAAGCGATCGCCCTTATGTAGCTTCTTCATTTTTCAGCGTGGCGATATCTCAAGTATTTGGAACAGCTTTGGGTGGACGTTGCAAGGATAAACCGGAGCTAGTAGAAACTCCCATCCCGTTAGTAGTAAAAATATCAGTCTTACCTTGTCGCAGTGGTGAAGGTTTTTTACGAGAATTATTTGAAGGCTTGGGTTATCAAGTAACTTTGCAGAATTATCCTTTAGATGAAACTTTCCCGGAGTGGGGAGATAGTAAATATTTCACGGTTGAATTAGAAAACACTTTACCGCTTTCGCTTTTACTCAGCCATCTTTACGTACTGATACCAGTCTTAGATGACAATAAACATTATTGGGTAAACGAAGAAGAAGTAGAAAAACTATTGCGTCACTCCGAGGGTTGGTTAAAGGAACATCCATTAAAGGAAGAGATTACCAAACGCTATCTCAAACGCCAGTATCGCTTGACTCGCGCCGCTTTAGCACAACTCACCGAAGCCAACGATCGAGATCCCGACAGCGCCGAAGAAACCCACGATAAAGAAGAAGCAGCGGTAGAGAAACCACTTAGTTTAAATAAGCAGCGATTGAATGCGGTAGTAGCAGCTTTAAAACAAAATAATGCGAGAAAAGTTGTAGATTTAGGTTGCGGGCAAGGTAATTTACTCAAAATGCTTTTAAAAGACAATTATTTTGAAAAAATTACCGGAATTGACGTTTCCTATCGCGCTTTAGAAATTACGAAAGAAAGATTAGAACGTTTGCATTTACCTCGCAATCAATGGGATAAATTACAATTAATTCAAGGTGGATTAACTTATAAAGATAAACGTATTTCTGGATATGATGCTGCTGCGGTAATTGAAGTTATAGAACATTTAGATTTACCTCGATTAAGTGCATTTGGAAGAGTTTTATTTGAATTCGCAAAACCTCATACGGTAATAGTAACTACTCCGAATATAGAATATAACGTTAAATTTGAAAGTCTACCTGCTGGGAAATTGCGTCATAAAGATCATCGTTTTGAATGGACGCGAGAAGAGTTTCAAAAATGGGCAAAAGATGTAGGAGAAAAGTTTAGTTATCAAGTAGAATTTAAAAATGTGGGAGAGGAAGATTTAGAGGTTGGTTCTCCGACGCAAATGGCGATTTTCAGTGAACAGTGAACAGTGAACAGTGAACAGTGAACAGTTATCAAGAAAAGATATTTTCAATTTCTTTGTAAGCTCGCAGCCTTATAGGCTGGAGCTACAATTACAAAGTCCATCTATATAGGCTAAAATTATAATTTTTATTAGTATGTGAAACTGCACCCTTTAATATCAAGTCCGGCTAATTACTGATTATATAGTCGAACGTAAAATGCTATAATTCCTTACTCATTACTCATTACTCCTTACTTATTACTTAGCCCCCACAGAATTATCGGTTTACCGAACATGATATGAGGTGTCGGCGAGGTTACAAACAAAATAAATGCAAGCAATCATATTCATCGGTATCCAAGGAGCGGGAAAATCAACTTTTTATCGAGAATATTTTCTTGATACTCACATAAGAATTAATCTTGATATGCTCAAAACTCGTCACAGAGAAAAGTTGATTTTTCAAGCTTGTTTGTCAGCAAAACAAAAATTAGTTATAGATAATACTAACCCAACAGTAGAAGATAGAAAAAAATATATTATTCCAGCTAAAGAAAAAGGATTTCAGATATTAGCATATTACTTTAATTCAGAATTATCAGATTGCAAAAAACGCAACAGCCAACGGGAAGGTAAAAAAGTAATTCCCTTAGTAGGAATATTATCAACTTATAAAAAATTAGTTTTACCTAGTTACACGGAAGGATTTGATGGCATATACTCGGTAAAAACCTGCCCAGATTATTCATTTGTCATTGAGGAATGGAACCGTGAAATTTGACGAACTTGATAGTAAAATGCGGATAAGTGATTTAGTAAATTTTTTGGTTGTTGAAACCATCGCTATCCCATAGGATCTATAAATAAAGCTTTAAATCTCATATCATCGCGAATGTCGTCAAAATCTAAATCCGTTTTTGCCTTTTCACGAAATTCTGTAGGATTAATATCTATAGCTTTTTGGAGATTTTCAATTGCTAAATCTATATTATTTAAACCCATATAACAGCAAGCTTTCTCATATAAAGCATTTGGTTCATTGGGACACAATTCTAAAGTTTTATTATAAAATAAAATTGCTTCTTTATACCTTTTCAAAGTCAATAAAACAAAAGCTTTACTTCCCCATAAATGGTAATAATCTGGATTAAGCTCTATAGCTTTATCAAATTTTATCAGTGCTTCTTCATCCCTTCCTAATTTATGAAGCACCGAACCGTAAATTCTCCATGCAAGATAATGATTTGAATTAATTTCTATTGCTTTATCAAGGAATAAAATCGCATCTTCATATCTTTCTGATTTATAAAGTGCAAAACCCTTACCTCCATATGCTGCATAGTTATTTGAACTAATTTCTAGTGATTTATCAAAAGCTACAATTGCTTCTTCATATCTTTTTGATTTACCTAGCGTAATTCCTAGCTGATTCTGAAATAGCCAATCTTGTGGTTCTAATTTTATAACTAGATAAAATATCTCAATTGCATCTTCTAAGTTTCCTAATTCAGATAGAACGTAACCCAATGCATATAAATAACTAGGGTTATTGGGCTGAATTTCTATGACTTTTTCAAAACAAATTAAAGCTGATTCTAATTGTTTTAAATCTAATAAAGCAACACCTTTACCGTACCACGCTAAGTATAATTTTTGGTTGTACTGGATTGCTTGATCAAAGCAAATAATCGCAGATTCTAATTGTCTCATTTTCCATAGAGTATAACCTTTTTCATACCAAGTATTTGCATCATTAGGCTGAATTTCGATTGCTCTATCAAAACAAGTTAAAGCTGATTTATAATTTTCTAAGTCAAATAAAGCAATACCTTTCTGATACCAAGCTAGATCGTTTTTTGGGTTGAGCTTAATTGCTTTATTAAAACAGGTAACCGCATCTTCTAATTTCCCTAATTCATATAACGTCAAGCCTTTTTCATACCAAGCTTTAGGATAATTAGGCTTGATAAGAATGATTTTTTCAAAACTAATCAATGCAGCCTCTAATTTTTTTTGTGACAACAGCACAATACCCCGTAATAACAAAGCTTTAAGGTAATCTGGCTGAATTTCTGTAGCTATATCAAGAGATGAGAGTGCTTCTTGCAATTTTCCAAGTTTAAATAAAGTAAATCCCCGCTCATACCAAACATAATGAGAATGCGATGAATGTGCGATCGCTCTGTCAAAATTAATCAGCGCTTCCTCAAATTTTTCTAACCCTTGTAGTGCCATTCCCCGAAAAACAAGAGCATCATAAACGTTTGGTTGGGATTCTAGAATTTGATTGTACACTAATAATGCTTCTTTAAAGCGTTGTAATTCTATAAGAGTTACCCCTAAGTGATGCAAGCCTTGCCAATTATCAAATGAATTCATTTTAGATTTAAAAATGTATTCTAGAAAAGTATGTAAATTTAAAATTTTTTATTAATTCATTTATAGCAGAAGTTAATCTCAGATACACGAGATACTAGCACTGCTTAATCAAATCAATATATTTGCTAATATTTAATAAATAAAAAACCGTAAGTAAGCGATTAAATTGCCATAAAACCGGCTATTGTGTAACAAAATAAGCCTAATAACTATGTTGAAAATAAGTAGAAATGTGATGTATTTTACGATAAAAAAGATACTATTTGCGTAATCAGTAATGAATGATTCTGAAAATAAATATGAAATATGACCCGAAATAGAGCAATATGATATCGAATCAGATAAATATTCCTACGAAGAATATTGCAATGCTGTAATATTATTTTCTGACGGTTCAAGTATTGGTATTAATATTTGGAGCGAGAAATATTTTCTGAATAATGTAAATAAGGTTGATTGGATAGATGAAGAATTC
>JBCBQE010000655.1:0-4331 GCA_039820385.1 Cyanobacteria bacterium J06635_10 | reverse complement strand
TTGTTTTTTACTCACTACCTATTGACAAATACTAATTTAGTAGATTACTATAAACTTGTCAACACAAAGTTAGTTAGGTCGTTCGCGTAGCGTCTCCGCAGGAGATACTAATGGGTAAAGCAAAGAAGATTAAGAAGCAAATGGGGGTTCAGCAAATATTGCTGCACCCAGACAAAGAAACAGAAGCGTTATTGCAATACCTTTGTCAACAGACTGGTAAGCTTTATAACT
Source organism: Cyanobacteria bacterium J06635_10 (assembly GCA_039820385.1). GTDB lineage: Bacteria > Cyanobacteriota > Cyanobacteriia > Cyanobacteriales > Nostocaceae > Rivularia. Next base: position 4,100 of record JBCBQE010000655.1, on the reverse strand, counting down.
GTGGCATATATTTTGCTCGTCAAATATTTTTCAAAACTGAAAAGCTGTTAACAGGCAAGTTTGACTTAGCTTTTGAACCTACTGTTTCTAAAACCATGTTGGCTCAGTCCTTGCCATCAACCCCTATGCAGCAAACTTTAATGTCTGTTGTTGAGGCTTTTAAGTCCTATCGTGAATTAAGAACTAAACACAAGCAAGGAGAACTGCATTTTAAACCAAAGCCGCCTAACTACTTAAAAGGTTCAAAGCTATTCAAAGTAGCCTACCCTAACTCTGGTGGACAGAAGCCAAAACTAATTAATGGTCAGTTAAGATTTTCTCTTGGATTAACTGTTAAACGGTGGTTTGGAGTAGGTGAATTTTTTCTGCCTATGCCGTCAAACCTTGATTTTAATAAGATTAAAGAGTTTACTATTCTTCCTAAAAACGGTGCATATTACCTTGAATGTAGTTACGAGCTAACACCACAGGCACCTAATTTAGACTTTGAGCAAGCCCTGTCTATTGATTTAGGAACAGCCGATAATTTAGCAGCTTGCGTCGATACTTTGGGTAACTCTTTTTTGGTAGATGCTCGCCACATGAAAGCAATGAACCAACTGTGGAACAAAAAAGTTGCTACCTACAAAGAAGATAAGCCACAAGGTTTTTGGAATCCTTGGCTTGACCGAGTAACTAGAAAGCGTAACCATCAGTTACGAGACGGCATCAACAAAGCTGCAAAGCTAATTGTTGACCATTGCTTGAAGCATGGTATCGGCAACTTGGTAATAGGTTGGAACGAAAGTTTTAAAGTTAATGCCGACATGGGACGGGTTAATAATCAGAAGTTTGTTCAGATGCCATTAGGTAAGCTGAAAGACCGATTAGAACAGCTTTGCAAGCTACACGGGATTAAGTTCCACGAGACAGAAGAAGCGTACACTCTTCTTGTCTAGTTACCTAGATGGAGACTCCCTGCCCAAGTACCGGGAAAAACCGGAAGGGTGGAAAGCATCGGGTTGTAGAACTAGACGCGGCTTGTATCGTACTTCTAGAGGATATTTAGTAAATGCAGACCTAAACGGGTCAGCGAACATAATGCGTAAAGTAAGCAGAAACTTAGGCTTAGACCTGAGAAGACTGACTAGGCGGAGTTTGACAACCGCAGCTAGAGTCAAGCTATGGCACGGGTCAAGTAAGACCCCTCTGTGTAGGACTTCTCTGTAAGCAAAAGAATCCCAGTATTTTAGCTTATGGGAATGCTGGGACTGTCAAATTTAGCAGTCTCGCAAGGGAACTATACCAAATTAATTATGAGACAAAAAAGTTTTTTCTCCCCCCTCTCCCTACTTGCTCCTAGTGCTTCAACAAGTCAACTTTGCGGGGTTAATTGTAAGAAAAAAAAGTAATTTTCTCGAACAGCCTCCCCTGCTCCCCCTGCTTACCCTCATCCGGCAATGTTGGTTTGCTAGAGTACTAGCCTCAATTAGGTTTGATGAATTGTAGTGATTCGCCATTTAATCGGGAAAAGCAAAACCAGTCCTGGGATCGCGGATGTATAATCCTAAAGTCAGACTTTCCATAACTTCATCCCATACGGGTATTAATTGTTCAGCTTGATCGGCCCAAAAATCAAATGTAATTAAACACTGAATATTTGAGCCTAAGCCAATACAAGTACGCGAAAAGGCTTCCCGTGGTTCCTCTTGAGTATCGATAAATTTCATTTGCAGCCAGACTATGCGGGCAGTTTGGCGTTTGACAGTAATTATTTCGCCAATTTCAAAAGGGTTGCGACTATCGTCTTCGATAACCTTCTTCAAAGTACGCTTGAGAGGAAACAAACTCCAGTCTCTAGAAGGTAAATGATTGTAGGATACTTCCAAACTGCAATCATCTAGTGGTGGTTTTTTATCGCTAAACTTGAATGAATTATCCTTTGGTTGAAAATGCCAATTGTGAGGAACATTGAAGCGAACAGCTCCTCTACCGGCGACAAATATCTGATAATCTGGTGGAGACTCCCAGTTATGGTCTGATTTTAGTTCAAGCGTTTCTTTAATCCACTTAAGGTTGCTTTTTTTACGCTTTGCCATAGTCACGGGATGCAAATCAATTTTGCACTTATCTACTTTGTTAATAGTAACCCAAGTTGCTCCGAGTCGGGTACATTTTGATGAAAGCAGAATCCATTATATAAATGTATGCCCCTTCAAAGAAAATAGAAATTATGCCTTACAGTCAATTTATAAGTATTAGTAAAACGAAAGAAGCTTTTGGTTTACAAATAAAAGAAGGAGGGCGATTTATTCCTTCTTGCAAACCCATTGAACCATCTGCGACATTGACAGCATACCTCGAAGAAAGTCTCCCTCTCGCTTCTTCTGCAAGTGAAAAAGCACGCTCGGAGGGAATTATTTATCCAGTATTATTAGAAGTTAGAAGGATATTAAATCGACAAATTAGTTTATTTTCCGGTGAAGATTTTACAATTGATGAATCTATCGGATTGAATGGAAAATGTGATTTTCTTTTAAGTCGTTCCCCCGAAGTGCTAGAAATTGAAGCACCTGCGATCGTAATTGTAGAAGCAAAAAAAGCTGATTTAAGAACCGGCTTTGGACAATGCATTGCAGAGATGGTAGCAGCCCAAAGATTTAACGCAGCCAAAAATCATCCGGTTTCTGTAATATATGGTTCCATTACTAGCGGTACCCAATGGCGATTTTTAAAATTGTCAGAAAATACTGTCACCATTGATTTGATGGATTATCCCCTTCCACCTATAGAAGAAATTCTGGGGATTTTTGTTTGGATGCTTGAAAATGGTTGAGATTAGTTTGAAGTTGCCAAATTATTAGAAAATAAGAATAACGTACATGAGCAAATCTTATGACTTTGAAACGCCGGCATTTCTTATATTTATTGGGAGTTGGGGTAAGTACATTTGCTTTGGAGAGTTGTGCATTCGCTGATGAAAGCACTAATTCATCAACAATTGCAAAAAATACATCCGGTACTATAGAACTACCACCTTTACCTTATAATTATGATGCCTTAGAGCCCTATATAGACGCTAGAACTATGGGCTTTCATCATGACAAGCATCATGCAGCTTATGTGAAAAACTTAAATGCAGCTTTGGCTAAGCATCCAGAACTCAAACAAAAAAGTGTAGAAGAATTATTGGGTAATCTCAACGACGTACCCACAGATATTCGCAACACGGTACGTAATAATGGTGGTGGACATGTGAATCACTCCATGTTTTGGAAAATCATGAAACCCAATGGTGGAGGTGAACCCACTGGTGCGATCGCCTCTGCTATCAGTGATAATTTTAGCAGCTTTGCCGATCTGAAAAAGCAATTTAATCAAGCAGGTGCAAAGCGCTTTGGTAGTGGTTGGGCTTGGCTGGTGCTTAATAAAAATGGAAAGTTAGAAGTGATGAGTACGGCTAACCAGGATAGTCCTTTTAGTGAAGAGAAGTATCCTATCATGGGTAATGATGTATGGGAGCATGCATATTATCTGAATTATCAAAACCGCCGTAAGGATTATTTAGAAGCTTGGTGGAATCTAATTAATTGGGATGAGGTGAATCAACGGTTTGAAAATGCCAAGAAGTTTGTTTAAATTTATTTAGACTCATGGCTGCCTCGGAATTAATCCGAGGCTAATCAATAAAGTTTAGATATGATGAGGGAGAGGGGGTAGAAAAAATTTTATTAACAACCAATTTCTACAAATTATTTGCAAACAATTCTAAAACATGATTCCAAGCATCGGGAGCAGCTTCGGGGTTATAACTGGGATTTTGCGCTATAAACGGATACTCATCTACAAAGAATCCTGCAAAAAATCCGTGTCCAGCATCATACCTGAATACTCGATAATTAATATTATTTTTCTTTAATTCCCCTTCGATTTTCTCATTTTCCTCCTGGGATATTAATGAATCTTTATTCCCAAAAAACATATAAATAGTACCTTGAATTTCAGAAGTACGATTAAGAGTAGGAATTTCTTCACCATAACTAGGAACTGTAATTCCACCTCCATAGAAGGAAGCTGTGGCTTTAATATCGGATAAAGTCGCAGCCATGTAAGCAACATGC
>JBCBQE010000654.1:0-4331 GCA_039820385.1 Cyanobacteria bacterium J06635_10 | reverse complement strand
CTTTAGAAGACTTTGTCTATTAGCCTGAGAATTTATTCTAAGGCGCTTGTTGATAATGGTGCAAGATGTAAGTTAAATAGGACTAAAAAACTAGCCATCAAAACTAATGAGACAGATCGCTAACAAATACTACTCATGAATACTCATTATTCCTAACTCCTAACTCCGCTAGCTGTACAGACGTAGCACTGCTACGTCTCTACACTCCTAACTTTAATTAAAAGCTTTCGCTTGTACAATTACCCTTTCTTTATTACCAGTAAGGGGACGAGGATAAACAAAAATCTCCGATTTTACTTCATCAAAACCAGCTTTTGATAATTCAGAACACAAATATTCTGGGGAAAACCAGTAAAATCCTTTGACGTTAGGATGCGGATGTACTGGAGTATCAATGACTGCTGCGTCATTGGAAATCAAAATTTGACCAGAATTAGGCCGCAACCATTGCCGTAAACGATTCAAAAGTGTCTCAAATCCAGACTCTGGCTGATATAAATGCCCCATTACCCCATCGCAATAAATTAAAGCAAAGTTTTTCTCTTGTGGTTCCCAATGGTTAACATCAGCTAATACAAAGGGTATTCCTTTCTTTTGCGCCAATTTCATGGCATCAGGATTGGGATCGCTAGCTAAAACAGAATAACCTTCCTGATGTAAATCCCTCTCCACAAAAGCGTTACCGCTGCCTATACTTAATATGCGTCCGCTGTAATCATGGTTAACGAGGGATTTTATTTTATTGGTAATAAACGAACGATATTGGGAATCGTAAATACTAGGAGTGATGGAATCCTGGTAGGCTTTTCCTTCTTCCCAAATTTCGTAAATATTAACACCCTCCTCTCTCTGCTTGGAATAATAGTTATCTTTATATACTAATGTTTCCTGATTCATTTGCTTAGGTACTTAGGATTTTTGTTGATGTGCTGGGGTATTGAAAAAAGAACGGTCAAAAGACTGTCCCAAAATTTCTTCACCGATAGAAGATAGAACGCGATCGCAACTGTCATGAAGAACATAGAAAGAAAGATCTCGGTAAATGCGCTCTAAAGAACTAGGTTGAATCAAACAACGCGCTCCACAAGTTTTAATACAGTGGTTTAATGTTTCCATTGCCAATTTTTCAGCTAGGTAACGGGTGCGATTACCTGCTTGTTTCGCATCATTATGTTGACCTGTTTCCCAAAGAGTCGCTGTATGACGCAACCATAATTGCATGGTTTCTAAATTCATGGCGCTTTGGGCTATTCGATGCTGTACGTGGGGATCGCCTTCTTTACCCTGTTTTCTCACATATGCCAAAGCATAATCATAACCTCCCTCCGCAGCCCCTAAAAAGGCCGCACCATACTGGGGAGTAAACCGCGTCTGCCACTCTTCAAACAAATATTGACCTGGATACCCAATTAAGTTTTCTTCCGGAATAAAAGTCTCCTTGAAACGCACCAGGTAACTAATAGAACCTTTCATCCCTATCGGTTCCCACCAACTATCATCAAAGCTGACGCTCGGATCTGACAAATCGCAGGCTAACATGAGTACCGATTTTGCCGAGCCGTTACCGTGACGCGCTCCCCCAGTTCCCAATGGGTTAACAAACAGAATTGCCCATTGCGCTTCGTTAGCACTGGTAGCGAATATCTTAGTACCATCAATAATATATCCCCCATCAGCCACTCTAACCTTGGTGCCAAAGCCGACTTTTTGACCGGGAATCTTAGATTGCGGTTCTCCGCTCCAACCAGCCCATTTCTCACCGCGTCCAACGATACCCTCAAACCAGCGTTTTTTCTGGGACTCCGAGGCCATCCCAGCCAGTAAAACCTGACAATTAGTATGTCCTTCCCAGCAACGAGCCAGAGATAGATTTACCTTCGCTAGTTCCTTAGTCATCATCCACAGGGTAAAAATATCGCTGTCATGTCCCAGCCCTAAACCACCGTACTCAGTAGGTACACAGGGCGCGATCAGACCTGCTTTCAACAGATCTTCAAAATCTTCCCTCGGAAAACTAGCAGTGCGATCGTAATCAGCAGCGCGGAGGGCAAACTTCTGACCTGCCAATTCTCTAATGTGCTCTATAAGTACTTGTTTATCAGCAGCTAGATTGACAATCATTTAAAAGTCCTAATTGATGATTTGAGCAATTTATCGATTTTATTGTTTGAAGTCTGACTAATTAGATTAATTTACAATATTTTTTACTTCCGGTGAATCCTCTATAGATATCAATTAATTAGTAAATCAACCCCTTCTGAATCTGAAGAGGCTCAAGAGGATATTTTTGATGTTTTCTTTTATTTATCTTGGATAATTCTAGCGTTTAAAGCAGTATTTTTGGCAAGTGTATAGAAAAATTAAACAAATTAAAATTTTAACCTGCATCTGTTGGTTTTTACATGATGAAAAGTATGAAAAGTACGAAAAGTACGAAAAGTATGAAAAGTATGTTTAGTCTGTTTAGTATGTTTAGACTAGAGAAAAATGGATCTTGTACAAAAGAAGTATAAAATTGAATTATTGGATAACTCAAACCTGTGTAGAGACCAAGCACTGCAATGCCGGGAAAATCTTAATTGATAACGAGGTAGGCTATGCCAACAAATGGTATTGGTGATTCACGTGCCACAGGAAGCAATAGGGGAGCGCGTTTTACGCCCGAGGGACTTCAGAGTTCAGGAGAACCACGAAGTCCCTCAGGTGCATAGGTGAGATTCCAACGGGAAGGTTTGGAGAAGCGAATAATTTTTTGAAATTCTTACTACCCTCGACTACCGCTTATATAAGCTCCTGTAATGGGTTGTTGAGGATTTTCAAAGATTTGTTTCACTGGCCCCGCTTCAATTAATCTGCCGCTACCCTCTTTAACCCAAAACAAAGCGACATCATCGGCAATTCGTCGAGCTTGAGCAAGATTGTGGGTAACAATTAAAATTGTGTATTTTCCTCGCAAACTAAGAATTAAATCTTCTACAATACCAGTGGTAATTGGGTCTAGAGCGCTGCAAGGTTCGTCCATCAGCAAAACCTCTGGCTGCAATGCTAAAGTTCTAGCAATACATAAGCGCTGTTTTTGACCGCCAGAAAGGCGAAGTGCCGGAGACTTCAGCCGATTTTTGACTTCATCCCACAAACCTACATCTATTAGAACCCGTTCAACAATTTCATCAATCCTATGGCGATCTTTGATCCCATGCTCCCTGAGTGGGAAAGCAATATTTTTCCAAATTGAGAGAGGAAAAGGATTGGGCTTCTGAAAAATCATGCCAACCCGGCGACGAAGAGCAATTGTATCTGTTTTAGGGTGGAAAATATCTAACTCTTCTAGGCGAACTTGACCTAGTACTCGACACTTGGGAATAAAGTCAGTTAAGCGATTGAGGCACGAGAGAAAACTGGTTTTGCCACATCCTGAAGGACCAATCAGTGCAGTCACACAACCTCTGGCAATGGATAGCGTCACCTCTTGGAGGGCAGGCTTAGAGTTATAGTAAAGGCTCAAACCCTGCGTATACAGGCAAGTGGTCGGTAAATTTCCCCCAGAAGCACCAAGAACCAACTTTGTTTTTGATGAAAGCTCGGTCATAAGCTATTTATTGGTGATAAAAATATGCAAACTTATATCTTGCTCCTCTGAGTATAAATTCAGATAAAGTCTAAGTAAACCTTCAAAAGCTATAAGTATTTGATTGGATTTGTTTCGCAAACATAACCACAATGTGATTTTAGATATTTGTTTTCTAGAATACTTATGATGTTAAGATATATGACACAATATGACTTTGGATTTTAAAATATTGAGAATTTACTCTAATAAATAAAATTCAACATTAGCTTTCACAAACAGGACTTTACCCTTCCAGCTAACATGGAAAAAATATTGCTTCAATGAAAGTTTTTATCTTCATTTGGGTTGGACAATTTATTTCCCTACTCGGTTCTCGTCTAACAGGTTTTGGTCTTAACGTCTGGATCTACGAACAAACTCAATCAACAACCGACTTTGGTTTACTTGTGATGTGCACTAGCGTAACCAGCTTGGTAGTATCTCCAGTTACAGGATTCTTTGTAGATCGATGGAATCGTCGTTGGACAATGATCGTTTGTGACTTATGTGAGGCTCTGTGTACCTTATGTATTGCCTGGTTATTCCTAACTGAGCAAATAGAAATTTGGCACCTTTACTTAAATGCAGTAATCACTTCTTGCTTTAATTCCTGCCAATCTACTGCTTATGCAGCAGCCACAACTCTAATAGTTCCCAAAGAATACCTCATAAGGGCTAGTGGCTTAACTAGCTTGGATATAGATCTGCTCATACTAGTTAA
>JBCBQE010000653.1:0-4338 GCA_039820385.1 Cyanobacteria bacterium J06635_10 | reverse complement strand
CCATATAATTGATTAAAGCCGAAGAACAGTAATTTATATACCGAATCTAATTGTTTAGTTTGCCATAATTCACCTATGTACATTGCGAAAGTAGGAATACTAAATAATATTAGAAATGATATATAAGGAACAATCAAATGAAGAAACTTATTTTTAAAAAAAGATAAATAATTGTTTTTTTCTTTATACAAATATCCACTGATAAAGAAAAAAAGCGGCATATGAAACCAGAAAATGTATTTAGCAATTTTTAAATCTAATATATGACCTACAACGACACTCACTATTGCAATGCCTTTCCAACAATCAATCCAAGTTATCCTTTGTGACATTCACACAATCTCCGTAATCCAAGCAATTAGCAGTAGTACTACGTGTTTTATTTATACGTAGAATTTATCGGTCGTATTAGTGTATTTTTTATCCCGCGAAAAAAATATTTATTTCTTAACTGTTCATCAAAAAAATAAATTCCATTACCATACCTGTATCATCCAAAAGACTTATGCTGTAAGGAATACTTAATGTTTATAGATATACAAGTATATAAAGATTTAATGAATTTGATTGGCAATCGGGAGTCGAATGTGAGATGCTCCGATGTTACAATCGAGTCGGTTTCGGATTTGAAATGCCACAAGAGTTATTAGAAAATAATAGTAGTTCTCGGTTGAGTGCAGTTTCTTTCTCCCCCAAAATCGAGAGCCTTGGAATTTTGAGTTATATATGAACCTATTCCATGCAATCTATACTCAAGCTTCCAGCGGTAAGTTAAGCAAAAAATCTTTCCACTGTTGTAGGGTAGGCATCAGTGCAGACCATATAATAATCGTAATCTAAACAAATTAATGCAGATTAATGCACAAATGGTTATCTGTGGTGGGTATTGGTGAGGATGGTTTACCTGGGTTAAGTCAGGTAGCCTCAACCCTAGTCGAACAAGCAGAAGTATTGGTAGGAGGCAAGCGTCATTTATCGATGCTGCCGGAAAATGATGCCAGGGAAAAGTTAATTTGGAGTTCCCCGATCGCCACAACAGTTGAAGAAATTATCCAACGTCGCGGACAATCTGTTTGCATTTTAGCAAGTGGGGACCCGATGTGTTTCGGAATTGGGGTTACTATATCCCGTCGCATACCCATTACAGAAATAACTATTATCCCCGCACCTTCTGCTTTTAGTCTTGCTTGTTCCCGTTTGGGGTGGGCAAGACAAGAAATAGAAACCTTAACTTTAGCAGCTCGTCCGATATCTCTTTTACATCCAGTAATTTATCCTGGAGCGCGGTTGCTCATTCTCAGCGAAGGTAAAAATACTCCAGCAATTGTGGCACAAACTCTTGTAGAAAGAGGCTTTGGTCATAGTAAAATGACAGTCTTAGAATACATGGGGGGACAGCGGGAGCGTATTGTAGAAGGTATCGCAGCCGAGTGGGAGACTACCAAAATTGCTAGTTTAAATACAATTGCAGTGGAATGTATTGTCTCTTCAGAGATTTTACAACTTCCTCGGATAGCCGGTTTACCAGATATAGCTTATAACCACGACGGACAACTTACCAAACGGGAAGTTAGAGCAATAACATTAGCTGCTCTCGCACCCATCCCCGGACAAATGTTATGGGATATCGGCGCTGGTTGCGGCTCCATCAGTATAGAATGGATGCGAACTCATCCTCGATGTTGGGCGATCGCTATTGAACAAAATTATTCTAGACTTAATTACATTGCGGATAATGCTGCAAGTTTAGGCACTCCGAATTTACGTATAATTCATGGTGAAGCCCCTGGGGTATTAAAAGATTTGGAACCACCCGATGCGATTTTTATCGGCGGTGGTGCGACTGTTGAAGAAATGTTTGAGGTTTGTTGGCAAGCACTTCGCAAGGGCGGGCGTTTGGTAGCGAATGCGGTAACGGTGGAAAGCGAACAGAAGTTACTCGAATGGCACAATAAAGTTGGTGGAAGTTTGACGCGGATAGCTATACAAAGGGCGGAATCTGTAGGTAAGTTTTTGGGATGGAAAGCAATGGCTCCCGTGACGCAGTGGGTTGTGGTGAAGGATTGACGGGTACCCATGAGAATTGAAGCGTTGTTGTCAGGTTGAGATTCCTATGTCTTTTTCTTTACTATAAAAATTTATATGGCAATTAGCACTTTTTCTTGACAAAAATTTACTTGCAACTATCTTTAAATATTTAAATATTCATTATATATTAATTGTCAGAAGATAATTGATAAAAACCAAAACTAAAAAAAACTATAAATATTTCATTACACTGTGTAAATTAACATGAATATTCATGAAAATAAAACTATTATTTTGAGAAGGTTAAAGAATTTTTCAAGAATAAAGTTTTAACCTCCCGCGATTTCAGATGTATTTCGACTTTTTCTCCCAAATACGGAGTATAACTGCATAAGATAATTATTCTCTATCCTATATTGTAGTAGTTAATTTGATGATCGCATCTAATGGTTGAACAACTAGAAATAGTTGCTCGGTAGTTTCATATATTTTTCTTATCTGAGTTAGTCGTATTAAAAGTAGCATTACCTATGGGGGATACAAAATGAATCATGATAGTTTGCAAAACCCGCGATCGTCAAAGGGATCCCTGCCAAATCCACCCCAGCAAATTCAACCAGATACGATTCAAGCTATTCAACAACTAGATACTCAAGAAAAACCTGATAGTAATCCTGAATTAGTTAACAACGACATTACAACAGCAAATCCCCCTGGTAAATCAAAACGGCGAATCTGGCTGTATCTACTCCTGGGAGTTGGTATTGTTGCCTTAGGTGGCGTATTTTTCCGGCAGTTGCAAAATAATCCCGAGGAAACTCCCCCACCAGCAGTGGAACCAGCACGCTTAAGTGTAAGAGCTACAGAAGTTAAAATTCAACCTTTACAAAAATTTGTTTTTGGTGATGGTTATGTTTCAGCAGTGCGAGGAAAGCATCTGACTTTTGAAACTTCAGGCACTATTACTTATATCAAAAAAGTGAATGGACGAGATTTGCGAGAAGGAGATTTTGTCAAAGCAGGAGAATTACTGGCTAAAGTTGACGATCGCAAACTCAGAGCAGAGTTAGCACAAGCACAAGCTCAAACTGCTGAAGCCGAAACCCAAAGGGTAGCAGCACAAGCTAGTATTTCCCAAGCGAATGCATCTATAGAACAAGCCAAAGCAGATGTAATTAGAGAGCAAGCTAACTTGGAAGCCACTCAAGACGCTTATCGGTTAGCGAAATCGGAATTAAAACGGTATGAGAAACTATTCGCAGAAGGAGCCATTTCCATCTCAGAAGTTGATGTGCGCAGAAATCAAGCCAAAGAGGCTTCCGCACAAGTAAAAGCCGCTCAAGCTCAAATAACTGCTGCTCAAAGTCAAGTAAAATCTTCTCTAGGTCAACTAGAATCAGCAAAGTCTCAACTTGAATCAACACGAGCTACTATAGCTTCAGCTCGTGCAGGACAAAATCGTTCCAATGTCAACCTCGAAGATACGGTAATTCAAGCACCTTTTAATGGTATCATAGCCCACATGAATATCCGAGAAGGTGACTACTGGACAACCCAAAGGTTACAGGTTACCGGGGATTATCAAGATGTAGTGGATTCGGTACCAATAATTTTGATCGATCCCAATGCATACGAGGTCAGACTAAGATTACCAGCTTTTGATGGTACTTTAGTGCGTCCCGGTCAATCAGCCTATGTAGTGTTAGATAAGGATATGAGTGCAGCCTCTACCAGAGGAATGTCACAAGAAACCCTATTGAGCCTTGCCAGGGCTAGAGGTAGGGTATTTTCTGTTAGCCCTTCTGTTTCTCCTGGGGAGCGTGCGGTACAAGTAACTGTTCGTTTAAATGGGGGAATGAAAAATGTACGGGATGGCGAACGGGTTTCTGTGTGGTTGGCTGTGGAAAATAACCCCCGTGCCCTTGCAGTACCTCCAGATGCAATTGTTTACCGCGATCAAAAACCCCATGTTTTTGTTGTGGATAAAGAGAAGCAAATAGTTAAATTACGTGCTGTAGAAGAAGGAATTCGCGGAATTTCCCAACAAGAAATTAGAAGCGGTGTCCAACCTGGGGAATTAGTTGTTACACAAGGAAGAAATCGTTTAGTTGATGGTACTCCTGTGGAGGTAGTTAATGGTGAGGAGATGGGGAGGTGAGTAGAGGGAGTAGAGGGGGTAGAGGGGGTAGAGGGGGTAGAGGGGGTAGAGGGGGTAGATAAAGCACTAATCACTATTCACTATTCACTATTCACTATTCCCTATTCACTATTCCATAGTCACTAATCACTAGTCACTATTAACTAGTCCCT
>JBCBQE010000652.1:0-4345 GCA_039820385.1 Cyanobacteria bacterium J06635_10 | reverse complement strand
AAAATTATCAATCTAAAAATGGTGATTTATTAACCAATCAGAGAGTTGAATGGTGTGATACAGCAATTACATCTAAATTGAATGAAAATATACAGAAAAACAAACCAATTTCAGAACTTTTTCCTAATTTATGGCAAAGATTAGCACGAGGTGATGTTGCTTGGGGCACCTTAACAGAACTTTGTTTTGAAGAACAAAAGTTTTTTGAAGGTAGGGGAGTTATTTCTGTATTAATTTTGCCTATTATTGTTAAAGGTGAATTTTGCGGATTTATAGGCTTAGAAGAATGCCTAGGACATAGAGTTTGGCAACCAACAGAAATTGCATTTTTACAAGCTAAAGTAGGTGCTATTTCTTTAGCTTACGAAAGCTTGTTAACCAAACAGTTCCTATCTAAAACTATTAGAGAATATCAAAATATTAATTTAAAACTAGAGGAAAAAGTTGCAAGGTGTAACCTTGATTTGCAGAGGGAGATCGGAAAACGCCAGTCCATACAGAAAGAATTAGAGAAATCTCTTTCTTTACAAAAAACGACATTAGAAACTACTGCTGACGGTATTTTATTCCTAGATAGTAAAGGTTGTATTGCTGGCTACAATCATAAGTTTGTAGAAATGTGGGATATTCCTCAAACGCTGATGAAATCCGATGGTGATGCAAATGTGTTGGAATTTGCAACAAGTCAACTAAAAAATCCTCAAGAATATATTATTTCGGTAAATCAGCTACAGGCTTATCCTGGCGCGGAGATTTATGACTTGATTGAATTTAAGGATGGTAGAATATTTGAGCGTTATTCTCAACCACAATATATTGGTGGTCAAATTGTAGGTAGAGTGTGGAGTTTTCGAGATATTAGTGAAGGTTTTCAAGCAGAAGCGACAATACGCCATCAAGCTTCACACGATCTTTTAACTAATTTACCCAATCGAACGCAGTTTAATGGGCGGTTGCTGGAGTCTTTAGCCAAAGCTTCGGATAGTCTCGGTAAATTAGCCGTTTGTTTTTTGGATTTAGATAGATTTAAAACTATCAACGATACTTTAGGCCATGGAATCGGCGATAAATTGTTACAAAGCGTTGCTCAACGTTTAAAGAGGTGCCTGCATTCGAGGGATATAATTGCTCGTTGGGGAGGTGATGAATTTACTTTGTTATTATCTGATATTAACAACACCCAAGAGGCATCTTGTGTTGCTGAAGATATTTTAAAGGCTTTGAAACCAGGATTTTTGATAGACAATCATCTTCTACATATCAGCGCTAGTATTGGAATTGCCGTTTATCCTAACCACGGAAGAGATGGAGAAACCTTAATTAAAAATGCTGACGCTGCATTAAATCACGCAAAATTCCAAGGAAGAAACCACTATCAAATTTATAATTCAGCAATTAATTCTCAAGCTTCAGAATTGCTGAATTTAGAAAATAGTTTGCATTATGCTGTGGAGCGAAATGAATTTCGGTTATATTACCAACCTCAAATTGATATTACTACGGGTGAGATTTGTAAATTTGAAGCTTTATTACGCTGGCAACACCCAAAATTAGGATTAATCCCTCCCAGTAAATTTATTCCCATTGCAGAAGAAACAGGATTAATTATACCTATCAGCGAATGGGTTTTAAAAACGGCTTGCGCTCAAAATCAAATTTGGCAAAATATTCTAGGATTACCATCTGTGGGAGTAGCTGTTAACTTGTCTGCAAGACAATTTCAACAACCTGATTTAGTTGATACAGTGCGTCGCGTATTAAATGAAACTAAATTATCTCCTAGATACTTAGAATTAGAAATTACTGAAAGCGCTGCAATGCAAAATGTTGACTTTAGCACGGAAGTTTTGACTGAATTGTATGATATGGGTGTTTCCATATCTATAGATGATTTTGGAACTGGATACTGTTCGTTTAATTATCTCAAACAATTTCCCATTCACTGTTTGAAAATTGATCGGTCTTTTGTACGAGATTTAACTAATGATACTAATGATGCAGCTATTATCACAGCAATGATAGCTTTAGCCCATGGACTGAATTTGTCTGTTGTCGCTGAAGGTGTAGAAACCAAGGAACAGCAGAATTTATTACGAATTTTAGAATGTGAATTGATGCAGGGAAATCTTTTTAGCCCTGCTGTTTGCGCCCAAGAAGCTACAGAATTATTACTACAGTCTAAATCCCGATTGATTGATACATCTGTTTTAGTTGCTTAGAGGAGAGTTAGGAGTGAGGAGTTTAAGGTTTGAAATTTTTTCTCCTCATCTCCCATTTCCCAATCTCCCCATCTCCCCATGAGAGAGATTCTAAAAGTATTTTACCCTTGCATCAAAATCGCCTTGGCGCAAAAGTTCAGACATTCTTTGTGCTTCACTACGCTCTTTATACTCTCCGGCGTTGATATACCTTCCTAATCTCGATTCCTCTATTCTAGCTGAGGGTAATACTTGAAGTACTTGATTGTAAATATCTGGATTTCGCAAAGGTATAACCACAACATAACGTTTTTCGCGAGCAGTGCGAAGTCCAAGTCTTTTCCAAGTTTCTTCGTCTACGATGCCAGTTTCACGTAATCTTTCATATCGCTGGAATGCAAACACGGCGTTTCTTGTCAAATCACCAAAATAGCCAGTGGGTACAACTGTCAACAAACCTCTTTCCCGCAAAGCCTGTTGCAGCTTTTTTACTCTTTGATTATCATCGCCGAATTGAAGCGGTGTAAAACCCGAACTTTCTCCTCCTCGGGGTAAATTTCTCCATACTCTATCTACCATGTCAGAAGTACGTGGATCTACACTTCCAGTCGCGGGTAAACCATAAGCTTGCTGAAATCGCACCACAGCGTCTTGAGTTGAGCTATCAAAAAAGTTGGTAATATTACCGAAAAAATAACCCAACTGTTTCAATTGTTGTTGTAAAGTTCCAACCCGAGGACCTCTGCTACCAATTGTGAGAAAATTTCCAGTGGGGGGATTTATAATAGGTGGGGGATCTATAGGACGTTGATTCATCGCAAACCAAGTACGTGAATCTACATCTCCAGTGGGGGTAAGGCGATTATTTTGCTGAAATCTGAACACAGCATTTCTAGTCATTTGACCATAATAGCTGGTAGGATTTTCAGTAAAATAACGTAAATTCCTTAATCTTTCTTGTATTAGTCTTACCCATTCGCCACTACAACCAACAGTAATCGTTTCTATATTGAGATCGCAAAAACGATCGCGAGGGGTTGGTGTAGGCGGATTAATCCCTACACGTATTGCTTCTTTAGTACGAGGCCCAACTATCCCAATGGGATTTATCCCCTCTTGTCGTTGAAATCTAATTACTGCATTTTTAGTTAAGTCGCGAAATCTACCCGTAACCGGGCCGTTATAAACACCCAATTTTATTAAATTCCGTTGTAATGTTCTTACTGCTGCACCATCACAACCATATCTAAGTCCGCGCTGACAATCATTCTGAGAAACACCACTTCTACCTCTACCACTACCACACCTGCGTTGCAATGCAGCTCGGGTTCTCGGCCCAACTTTTCCGATAGCAGATATTCCATTGGCTCGCTGAAATCTGATCACGGCAGCTTCAGTCATAGAAGCAAAATTACCATTTATTGGACCATTGAAATAACCCAACCTTTTCAAACAACTCTGAAGGTTCCTAACTTGAGAATTATTATCTCCTCTCTGTAAAGCTAAAGCTTCGTTCGAGCTTCCTAGCATTGTAAGAGTTGTGACAACAGATATCAAAGGTAAAGCAAGCCTGCTACTATTAAACATTTTTCTACAAATATGGGTCAATAACTTGAAATAAACTTTTACGGAACCCAACCATTTGAAGGTGTTTCCTCGATTAAATCTTGACGATAAGCTTTCTCTTCGAGACGCTGAGCCTCCGTTAGGGTAACGCGAACTGCATGGCTTCGCGATCGCAACCAATTTCTTCATAGTTTTTTAATTTTTGAAGCTGAAGAAATTCCCTGTTATGGTATTAACCTGACAGGAAGATTTTTGCAGTTTATATGAGTAATTTTTGACAAACTACTATAGCTGGCGATTATTTACAAGATGCTTTCGCGCTCAAGATTTTTATGGGTGAATGCAAGATTTTTAACTATTGTTACTAGCTGTATCTTTCTAAGATGCTACGCCTTCTATTAATCTCAACTAAAATCAAAACATTCATAGTTTAACTATTTGACGAATCCTCAAATACATATGCAATTAAACATTGATATATATGGCATTTGATGCACCCATACAAAATATACCAGATATTACCGTAAAAAGTATGACAATCTAAATCACAGCAAATGTATTTTTATGAATAGTTAATGTAT
>JBCBQE010000651.1:0-4350 GCA_039820385.1 Cyanobacteria bacterium J06635_10 | reverse complement strand
TTACTTTAGTAGGAATTGTTGAGCGGAATTTTTCAACTAGTGACAGCATATAAACCTTATTAAACGATTTTAAATTCAAAATTTGGAAGCTTCTTGAACAATCCAGAATCCAAAATCTAAAATCGAAATAATTCAGCGCATATTTACCACTTTTGCGGAATTTTGCTGCTCTCGTCGTTCTTTCAAAGCTTTATCAATTAATTTCGCAACTAACCAGGAAACAGAGCGCTCGTCTGCTTCTCCCCATTCTTCCAGTTCTTTTTTCCATTCGGGAGGAATATAAGCAACTACTCTGTCTAAGTTTGTTTTACCACCCATACCAAATAATATCCGTTTTTTTTACATCCAGCATACAATAAATATGCTAACCCATGCTGTGCTAGCATAGCATAGCATCTCTAAACTAAAATTTGGTTTAAACGAAGATAAATATGAACAATCAAAATTTGCTTTCAATAGGTGGAAATATTAAACCACAAAACAAGAAAGGACTTGTTTTGTTATCGTCTAGGGAATTAGACAAAATGCGCCGTGTGGGTAAACTGGCAGCAAGTCTCCTCAATCATCTTGAACCATTGGTACAACCGGGAGTCACTACGAAATACTTAGATGATGAAGCAGCGCGTTTTATGAAAGCAAATGGTTCAATTAGCGCGACTATAGGTTATGCTCCTCCCAATCATCCACCTTATCCAGGTCATGTTTGTACTAGCGTCAATGAAGTTGTTTGTCACGGAATTCCCAATTCAAAGCAAATTCTCAAAGAAGGAGATATTATCAATATTGATGTTACCCCAATTCTAGACGGTTATCACGGCGATACATCTAGAACATTCATGGTTGGTAATGTATCGGATAAAGCAAGTAAACTAGTTGAAGTTACTCAAAAAGCGATGATGCTGGGGATTGCTGAAGTTAAACCTGGCGGAAGAATTGGCGATATTGGTGCTGCAATTCAGGAATATGCTGAGGCAAATGGATTCTCAGTAGTACGAGATATGGTTGGACATGGCGTTGGTAGACAATTCCATACAGAACCTCAAGTTCCTCACTATGGCAGACGAGGTACTGGGTTGAAGTTGCGTAAGGGAATGGTTTTCACCATTGAACCGATGTTAAATGAAGGAACCTATGAACTTGAGTTTCAAAAAGATGGTTGGACTGTACTTACTCAAGATGGGAAACTTTCGGCTCAGTTTGAGCATACGGTTGCTGTGACAGAAGAAGGTGTAGAAATTTTAACTCTTGCAGATTGAATTCTCTATGCAAATTGTGTGGATAGGGAGGCGTTGCAGGGAGACGTAGCAGTGCTACGTCTCTACATTAGTTATTTTTAAAATTCTTAGGCAATGAATATATTTATTATTACAGTGGGTTCTCGTGGCGATGTCCAACCTTATGTAGCATTAGGTAAAGGCTTGAAAGGAGCGGGACATGATGTAACAATCTGTACCTGCTCCAGTTTTGAATCATTCATTACCGAGCATGGTTTAAATTATGGATATATGAATGACGATTTTATCAAACTCGTCGATTCAGAAGCCGGTAAGAAAGCAATGGAAAGCGGTAGTAATTTCTTTAGTTTGATTAAAACTATGCTGACATTACTCAAAGAATCCAAAGCCCTCACCAGAAACATGCTTAAAGATGCATGGAATGCAGCACAAGCAGCAAAGCCCGACATCATAATTTTTCATCCCAAGTCAATGGCGGGTTCGCATATTGCCGAAAAACTGGGTATTCCAGCAGTAATGGCTGTGCCGGTACCTCTTATTGTTCCCACCGCTGAATCTGTCGCTATTGGGTTTCCAGATTTGAAGCTTGGAGGCTGGTACAACAGACTTTCTTATCAGGTTTTACATAAGGGCTACCATATTTACGATGACGTAATCAACGAATTCCGCCAGAATGTACTCGGAATTGATAAAATACCTAAATCCATTAGTCCGATACAAATGACAGATGGAAAACCAATTCCAGTTTTGTATGGTTATAGCGAATTTGTTTCACCACGTCCAAAAGATTGGACTAATACAACCCACATTACTGGTTATTGGTTTTTAGAGCCAAAGGATGATTGGCAACCTCCCATTGAATTGATCGAATTTCTAGAAGCAGGTGAAAAACCAGTTTATGTGGGATTTGGCAGCATGGCAGGGCGCAATCCACAACGAATCGCTAATATTGTCATTGATGCGCTACAAAAAGCAAAGGTACGCGGTATCATTGCTACTGGTTGGGGTGGGTTAGATGCGGACAATTTACCAGAAAGCATCTTTAAAATTGACAAAGTTCCCCACGAGTGGCTGTTTCCTCGCGTATCTGCCGTGGTACATCATGGTGGCGCGGGAACAACAGCAGCCGGGTTGCGTGCGGGTAAACCTACCATAATATGTCCTTTTATAGTCGATCAACCTTATTGGGGAGAGCGGGTTTATGCTCTCGGTGTGGGTAGTAAACCTATTCCACAGAAGAAGTTGACAGCAGAAAAGCTGGCTGAAGCTATTAAAGACATCACAACGAATCAAGTCATCAGGGCAAACGCAGAAACTTTAGGGCAAAAAATACGCTCAGAAAACGGTATTAGCAATGCGATGCTCCTTTTGGAGCCGCCTTCGGCTATCGCCATTATAGAAAATGTTGCAAAATTTTAGTCTTGATGCGTAAAGATATCAAAAGATAGTGAAGGTAAATTCACAATTTACGAACAAACATCATGACTCGGGGACAAGGTTTTTTCGGAAGTAAGAAGTTTCAATTTTTCCTAATATCGTTGGGAGGTTTTACAACCATAATTATAGGTATTCTTGCATACCTCTACTTTCCTCGTCCCCTGCCACCGAAACCATCAAAATTTACACTAATTGCTCATAGAGGAATTCACCAAACATTTTCTTTTGAGAACTTAGATAATGATACCTGTACTGCTACCAGAATTTATCCACCTACCCATAATTTTTTAGAAAATACCATTCCCTCAATTCGCGAAGCATTTAAGTATGGTGCGGATATGGTAGAAATTGATATACATCCTACTACTGATAACGAATTGGTTGTATTCCACGATTGGACAGTTGATTGTAGAACTAATGGTAAGGGAATAACCCACGAGCAAAGCTTGAAAACTTTGAAAAAATTGGATATTGGATATGGTTATACCGCAGATAATGGCAAAACTTATCCATTTCGGGGTAAATTTGTAGGAATGATGCCAACATTTGCTGAAATTAAAAAAGAATTTCCCGATCAAAAATTTCTCGTCGATCAAAAAGATCGGTTTGAAAAAACTATAAAACTTTTGGCAGATTCATTAAAAAAATACCCTCCAGAGCAGCGTGAAAATATATATCTTTTTTCAGGAGAGGAACAGTACAAAAATCTAAAGCAGGAAGTACCGGAATTACAAAGAATTTTTCTGACTCGAAAGACAATCAAAAATTGTACTTCTCAATATTTAATAATGTTATTTTCTGGCAGTCTTCCTCAATCTTGCAGAGAATATGCTTTTGGAATACCAACATCTTATCTTAAATACGTTCCGGGTTGGTCTTCCAATCTTTTTCTTGTTAAAGCACGAGAAGCAGGATTAAAAGTCTATGTAATAGAAGTGGATACAAAACAAGATTTTCAACAGATAAAAAACTTACCCCTTGATGGAATTGTCACGAATAGAATTGAAATAATCGGACCACTTTTGAAAAACGAATAAAATAGTGAAAACTAAAGAGGGGTAATACACTCTCCTACAAGCAAATGAGTGGATTGAAATTCTTTTAGTTGGGCTAGTTTTTTCAGTATTTCTCAACAAGAATCAAATATCAGTTGGTGGGATGCAATTTTAAGACGCTGGTACGATGGATTATTTTTACTCCCGAAATGGCGGTGGTTGCGAGTAATTCCTGTTATTGCTGAAGCTGCTTATGAAATTTTGGCTTCTTCCTATGCTGACACCCAAGGGCGTTTACTATTTGAGAATTTAACCACAAATTTTCGAGTAGCTTTACGTAAAGAGCTTCAAGACGAGTACTTTCCGATTTATTAGAAGAATTGAAGCTTAATTATATCCAACGTACTAAAGAAGAAAACCCCGAAACAACACTTGATGAAGCAATGAAAATCTCGGAAGAAGAGTAAAGGAGTTAGGAGTTGTAGAGACGTAGCACTGCTACGTCTCTACAGGGGTAAGGAGTTAGTGGTTAGGAGTTAAGAGTTGGGAGTTTTGAATTTTGACTTTTGAATACCATAATTCTCGGCCTTCCCGATGACACAAACCCTTATAAAACAAGAGATTCAGCCATTTATGTTCAAATATGTGATTTTATTAATTGACTTCTCAGGAAAATCTCATTT
>JBCBQE010000650.1:0-4358 GCA_039820385.1 Cyanobacteria bacterium J06635_10 | reverse complement strand
GAACTGGCGTGTTTAAATCCCCATAGATATTCCAGCCAACTTCGTTCCTTCCAAC
This sequence comes from Cyanobacteria bacterium J06635_10, assembly GCA_039820385.1. Lineage (GTDB taxonomy): Bacteria > Cyanobacteriota > Cyanobacteriia > Cyanobacteriales > Nostocaceae > Rivularia. The sequence goes on along the minus strand of JBCBQE010000650.1, from coordinate 4,303 downwards.
TTCGGCTCTTCCTTCGTTTTAATCTTAGATGTCAAATGTGTTTTATATAGATTCATGTAATTTAAACTAAACTTAAGCTCCCCTTTGACAAGACTTGGTAATCAAGCTCGATCGACTCGCAACAGATAACCATTAATTTTAGTCTTAAATTTTCAAACTTTCTTTAGATAATTTGCAAATTCTTTTAAGTATTCACCAAAGTGCGAGTTTACTGTCTTTTCATTCAGTCCAAATTGTTGTAATTTATAACGGTGTACTCCGAGCTTATGTTGTGGATTTTCTTCTAACCAAGCTGACATTTTGTTCTTGGCTGCGGAGGAAAAATTTAGTCCAAAAAAGGCATAAATTTTTTGTACTGTTTCTATAGGTTTACTCACTAATTGGTTGTAGGAAATATCGCAGAAACGATGCCAACCGACTGCCTTTCTGGCTTCAAGGTACTGTTCCATACGACGGGATAATTCTAATAGAAATTCTTGTGCTATTACGTTAGCGTCTGCATTTTGCAAAACACAATTACGTACAGTTACTACACCGCTAATAGCAGAGCCAACAAACTCTACTGGCTCTCGATGAATTTGGATTAATCGTGCGTCGGGTAATACTTCTAATACTTCTCTAATGAAAGGGGTATGAGTAGGGGCTTTAAGTAGCCAGTGTTTATTTGTATGGGTGAAATCAAGTAATTGTAACTGTTTTAAATATTCTTTGTAGGCAAATCTTGCATCGCAGTTGTCTAGCCAATTGTTATAAGTAAACAAAGGTAGTAATGTGAAATAGTATTTGCAAACAAATGAGTTTTGTAGGAGAAAGCGACATTCACCAGCCCCATATGGATTCATGTAGTGGATTTTTGCCACACGGGGCATAAAACGGTAAAACTGGCGAGCATATTTTTCTGCTAAGACAATGCGAGGATCTTTTTCCCGAGAGCCGTTATACCCTTCGATGGGAATGGGATTAAGCATTTCCCATTGTAAGGGAACCCGTGTGTCAGGGTTTTGAGATAACAAGTTCAACAAAAATGTAGTGCCAGTACGAGGTAAACTCATTATGAATAACGGTTTCTCAATCCGACGTTTAAGAATTTGTGGGTACTTGTTCCATAAACGTTGTAATTGAAGACGATTCGTAAGTGAATTGAGTATATCTTTTTTTAATAGCAGTTTGCCTGTAAAGCTAATATCTGTAAGTGAATTAGCATCTTCTATCAAGATATCTAAAGGTTTTAGAAAAGACTTATCTTCTCCCCAGTCTTGCAAACCAGTTACTTTTTCTGCTTGCTGCATCAACTGTTGGGAGGATAACGATTGACTACCTGCAATTTTTCCAAAAAAAGGTCCAATTTGATTCAATAATTTAACTGGCAATACCGGAGAAAATTCATTCATCCTACTTATTCTCTTTTGATTTTGACTTATTATTCATTTCAATCGCACTGCTTCTATAAAAGGATTGACGATCGCAGATAATTCATACCTTTTTAAATATCCTTATTTAGGTAGATTTATCGGTATTGATTATGATTCTTAACTTAGGAAGTAAACCATGCCTGCAAAAATTTTTTATCGATTAAAGGCGGGCAATTTAATCCCATTATTTCAAGTTTTTGTCTTGTTTTTTCAGCATCTATGAGGGGACGAAAACGCCGAAAATCAATCATATTTCTATTTCCTTCCCAAAGTGGCTCAAATAGCATTTTTAAACTTCCTAATTTGGTATCCGTATTCTGCTGTTGAAGCAGTTTCAGCCACTCGGAATATTTTATCTTTTGAAGAGTTAACTCGGTTTCATTTAGTAATGTTTCTATTAATGTATTGATTGAAACGGCTTGAGGATGATTGAGGTGGAAAGCATTACCTTGTGAATCTCGACGCAGGGAAAGCGACACAACTGCTTTGCTAACGTAATTAACAGGTGAAGCATCTATTAAAAGATCGGGCAAATCGGGATAAGCATTCAAGGTAAAACAAGTTTGTAAGAAACGGTACAAAAATTCAGCAGAACTTTTGGCTCCAGTAATAGTATTAACTCCAATTATCGCTGGACGATATACTGCTATTGGCATTCCATGATTTTCATATGCACGCCAAACCAGTTTTTCTGCTACCCATTTACTTTGCATATAACCCAAAAACAAACCTTCACTACGTTGTAGCCCATCGCTCTCGAAAATCCTTTGTTGGGAACCGTTTAAGTAAGTTCCAAATACTGCGCCGCTGGAGATGTAATGTAGGGGTTTTGTTTTATCTGCAACTGTTAGTTTTAGTATTTCACAAGTACCAATTACGTTAGCTGGTTTTAGTTGTTCGTAAGTGGCGAGGAAATCGACTTGGGCTGCATTATGACAGATTAGATCCGCAGCAGCCATACGATGGTAATTTTCTGTGTTAACTCCTAATTTTGGCTTGCTTAAGTCTGCTGGTATTGCTTGAATTCTTTGTGCATATTCATCCTGCCATAAATCATATTTTTCTAAACTTTGGTAAATACGTAGATAGGCATTTTGTGGAGATTTGGCTCTTACTGGACATATAATTTCTGCTTGCGTTATTTCCAAAAAATCAGCTAGTAGATGAGCGCCAAGAAAACCTGTTGTACCTGTTAAGACAACGGAAGACGGATTGTCTGTAAATTTAACTGCTCCGGAATTTTCCAAATATTCAGCCAAATAGGTGTCGTAAACCCGATTGGCTTCTGGATGCATATCAGGATTTGGATTTTTAAGGTAATGATTATTATCAGATATTTGAGCTTTCTTTGGCTGCGGATATTCTGTAATTAAATGCTGCGTTAAAGATTCAATTGTAGGGAAGTCAAAAAACGTCATAGCACCGAGACTGTATCCCAATTTTTCTTCTAGCTTTGCTACCAAGCGCATCAAAGATAATGAAGCTAAACCTAAAGAAGTAAAGGGAACATCTAAAGGTACCTGCTCCGGATTAATTTTTAAGCGATTACCAATTATTTTTTGAATTGTTTTCCTAATTTCAAGTTTGTAGGGTGAAATTTCCGATTCTTCTGTGGTGAGATTATCTCCTGCATTATCTTTTTCTTCCGAGTTTTCTGGTAGTTCGTAACCAACCTCTGCTGCGATGTTTTGTAAACTCAAAGATGGTGTATGAGGTAATCTTGATGTACGCCAAGCATCACCACGGCTTGGATCTATTGCTGTTTTCTGTAAAAAGTTTGGATCCCCAGTCAGAGATTCTGCTTTTAAAGGTTGCAACATGCTACCTTTCTCATAAGGTTGCAGCATATTACTATCAAAATCCAATTCTAGAAACTGACATAATTCTGATAGTTCAGTTTCTGGATTCTGCATCAGTTGTTCGTAATGAATTCGATAATGACGACTATTGTCTATTGTTGCCAGAAAATCAAGAATATTACGGTTATATATAGTCCAAGTGTATTCGCCTAATTCAGCAGAACTAATATTTTCTTGTTCAGAATTTTGATATAAGCGCTCCATTCCTAATCGAACAAAAGATAAAATTGCTGGATAGGGATGTCTGAGCAAATGAATGTAACGTACCCTATCTCCAAACAATTGTTCGGCTTTTTCTAAAATATTTAAACTTTGAGCATAATGAGGAGATTTATCAATTGTAATTAAATTACGTTGTTTGGTTTTTGTTAGTAAATCCAGATAAACCTGCTCGGTAGTTCTGTTTTCTTTTAGCCAATTTGCAACTTCGTCTGTAGCAGCTTGGGCATCAATATTATCTAGTTCTGCTAATGCTTGAGCCAAACCATCACCTTGTCCAGATTTTAGTAATTCTTCTCTTTCTTGGAGGTGACAAAAAGAAAGTAAATTCAATTCCGGCGGACAAAAAAGTTGTTTATGGGCTGAGAGCATTGCTCGTAGTAAAGTAGAACCGCTACGAGGGGCTGATAATAAGAAAACAATATCTGGTTGTTTTTTTAAAGAACGAGTTTTTTTGGAGTTATTTTTATTTTTGTGATAATTGTCAGTAATTCGATGATATCTAGTTTCTAAGTCTGGTATCGCTTCACGAAACGGACGGAAGCAAGCTTTTTCTAAGATATCTTGAAAAAATTCAACTTTAAATAAATCTGGTTCTTTTATCGGAAAAATTTTAATCTTGGGAAATAGTTCTTGAATTAACTTTATTGGTGCATATAGATTTACGATATGTAGAAAATTTTGATTGATATTTTCCATTAATGTCTCAGAAGCTCGTGCTTGTTCTTCTGGAGAAATAAAATATTCCTTTAAATAAGCTACATTGGTAACTAAATGTTGTCCTTCTTCTTGAGCGTGAGTTGCATGGAGAGA
>JBCBQE010000649.1:0-4358 GCA_039820385.1 Cyanobacteria bacterium J06635_10 | reverse complement strand
AATTGTGGTTTTAGCTTGGATCGGGATTTGAATGCAGCTATAAATTTACAGGCGTTAGGGTGTAGCGTCTAAGCTTACGGAGGGATAACTGCTCCCATGCTCCCGTTGAAGTAAGAAGTTATTACCGGAAATTACCGGGTTTATCCGCTAATTACCATGTAATAACACATCAGGAAACGATGTAAATAAAAATTAAAAATTATCATGTCTACCCCTTCAATTCAATTTTTTGCTGGCGTTACAGAAAATTTAGGAAATGTCAGCTTGCGTCGTAATCCTAATACTGGGAAACGCATAGTTTTAATGACATTCGACAAGTTGCAAGCATTAGAAAAATTCAATAGCTTTACCAAAAAATCTTTAAATACAATGCTTTTAACCGATGAAGAAGGCGAAATTAATGTAACACCAAGTTCAACTAAATTTATTTTTGGTGGCGATGAAGGAGATGAATTAAAACGGGTAGATTGCCAATTTGAAATTGAACGAGACGATCATTGGGAAAGGTTTATGCGCTTTATGCATCGTTATGCAGATGCTAACGGTATGGCTTATGGGGAAACTTAAATGTTTTCGTTTATAACTTATACTTATGAAAAAACTTCTAATAACTGGTGCAAGCGGGTTTCTCGGATGGCATTTATGTCAGCAAGCAAACCAAACATGGGATGTGTATGGCACATATTTTTCTCACAGTCTGGAAATTCCAGGAACTAAATTAATAAAACTCGATCTAACTGATTTAACGGAACTTAAAAAAGTATTTCAAGAAATCCAGCCATCAGCAGTTATACATACTGCAGCACAATCTCAACCGAATTATTGTCAAACTAATCCAGAAGAATCTCTGTTAATTAATGTTACAGTATCATTGAATATTGCTCAGTTGTGTGCAGATAATTGTGTTCCTTATGTCTTTACCTCAACTGATTTGGTATTTGATGGTATTAAAGGTTTTTATAAAGAAACAGATAGGGTAAATCCGGTAAATATTTACGGCGAACACAAAGTTATGGCAGAAGTTGGGATATTGGAACGTTATCCCCAAGCTGCAATTTGCCGAATGCCTTTAATGTTTGGCAGTGCAACACCTACAGCTACTAGCTTTGTGCAGTCATTTCTCAAAACCCTTGAGGAAGGAAAAGAACTAAAGTTATTTGTAGATGAATTTCGCACCCCGGTAAGTGCTTTAACAGCGGCATTCGGATTATTATTAGCTGTAGAAAAAGTTCGGGGAATTATTCATTTAGGGGGAAAAGAAAGAATTTCTCGTTATGATTTTGGTCATTTATTAGTAGACATCTTTGAAATTCCTGCGGCCAAAATTAAAGCCAGCCGGCAAAAAGATGTCAAAATGGCAGCACCTAGGGCTAGTGATGTTTCTTTAGATAGTTCCAAAGCTTTTGAATTGGGGTATGCACCTTTGAGTTTACGCGAACAACTTTTACAGGTTAGGAGTTAGGAGTTAGGAGTTAGGAGTTAGTTGTTAGTCGTGTAGATTTTTGGGCATTTTCCCAATGCCCCATGCCGTTGCGGCGCAATTTCAAACTGGATTCTCAAAATCCAATACTACTTTGTCTGCGCGAAATCGTGTTACGCCGTATTCGATTACCTTACCTGCTTGGTTAAGATTTATAGATTCTACTAATAAGATTGCTTGGTTAAGGGCTACTTGCAGTAATCTTGCATCATGAGGTTGAATTAAACGGGCGGAAACAGTCGTATTACGGCGTATATGGTCGCAATTGTACAGTTTATGCATAAATTTGGATATTGATTTTAATTCGTGCAATAATTCGACGTTTTCTGGCGACAACAAGTCTGGAAATAACTTGAGAGGAAAATAACTTGTAGCAACTACAATTGGTTCGGAGTCAGCAAAACCAAGACGCTCTATCAATGCTACTGGCTCGCCTTGGTTTATTTCTAAATTTTTGGCGACTGTTGTATCAGCAGGTACTTCAACAGTACGTATAAACTCATATTTCCCTTGACGACCTTGAGCTTTTAAGGCTTGATTATAGCGTACTCGCTTACCGATGGGATAGCGAATTGTTTTCTCTGCTACAAACATACCTCGTCCGCGATCTACTCTTAACAATCCTTCAAGTTTTAATAAACCAATTGCTTGCCTGATAGTGTGGCGATTTACTGCGAATTGTGCGGAGAATTTAGCTTCTGAGGGCAGCTTTTCCCCTTTTCCATAGATTCCTTGATTAATACTCTCTCTTATTTCATCAGCAATTTGAATGTACAAGGGCAAAGTTTCACGCTTCATAATTTCGTCATCAAATTCTTGTTGTCAAATAGACGTAGTTAAGTTAGCATATCAGTGATTGTCTAGATGTCTAGACAAGTGACAGATGTTTCAAAAAATTCTTACACCCGGGAGTGGTCTACTACGCCGTGTAATTAATATCAATTTCGCTTAAATTTCTGTATTTTCCTTATCTGTGCTAATGGTAAATGGGTCTAATTTCGACCAGTTTTCCTCTAAGCAGACGTTGAAGAAAAAATATTTTCGGTAGTTAAGTAGAATTATCTGTTTTATTTCTACCTCCGTTATTATTTATAGCCGGGAAATAAAAGCAGATTGTTGCCTTTGAGCCATTAAATACTAGCCAAACAGATTGCACGGGTTTCATATATTTGTTTATGGTATCCCAGACACAAAGACAAGCCTCTATGGCTACTTTAGCAAAAGCCGAGCTAAAGCAATTGGAGGAATTAGTTAAGCAACTAGGTCCATTACCCCAATATACCTTTTTGCGATCGCCAGAAATTGGAAGCGCAATGGTAAGGAGTCGCATCGGGGGTACCGATAGTGACTTTAACTTGGGAGAAATTACAATAACTCGCTGTGTCGTACAGATAGAAAATACATCCGGTTGTGTTACAGGATTTGGATATGTAGCTGGGCGATCGCGCCGTCATGCTGAACTTGCTGCGGTATGTGATGGGCTGTTGCAATGTCCTTCCTGGTACAAACAAGTTGAGTCCCAAGTAATACAGCCACTTGATGCAAAAAGACAGGATCAACAAGAACTCGAACAGTGTCAAACATCTGCTACTAAAGTAAACTTCTTTACTCTACTAAGAGGAGAAGGTTAATTATGATTACGCAATTATCAGGGTTTGAAAATCCGGTACATGATGCTCAGAATACTTTTAGGGCTTTACTCACGGCGATGGGAGAGCCAGGGAAACTTTTTGAGATTGGTGTTACAAATACTACTAGGACAAGTGACATCAAACCAGCATATGCAGCAGCTTGTTTGACGTTATTAGATTTAGAAACTCAGGTATGGCTGCAATCGGGATTTAGTAAAGAATTTAAAGCTTGGCTGCTGTTTCATGCTGGTTGTAATTTTGTTAGCACACCTAATTTTGCTGACTTTGCGCTAATTCATGATCTAGAAGCTTTACCGGAACTATCAAATTTTTGTTTGGGTACAGCAGAACAGCCAGAAGCATCAACTACTCTGTTAATACCAGTTACAAGTTGGGAAGGAGGACAATCTGTAGAGTTAATCGGACCGGGAATTTTGGGTAATCGTCGAATTTCGCCTAAATTACCTAGTTATTTTTGGGATTGTTGGAAAGCAAATCATCAAGCTTATCCCCAAGGAGTTGATGTATTTTTCTTCACTGACGATCGAGTGATGGGACTACCGCGCACGGTTAGTGTTCGTACCTGAAGGGACATGTTACTTGTACGTGCGGATTCCGTAATATTACCCATGAGAGCTACTTATTGAATAAATATTGATTTCAAGCATCATTATTTATAGAGTTCGGTAATTACGGATTGACAAAGATAGCGTTTTATAAATTGCTTTTAACCCTATTTATTGCAAGCCAGGAATCTACCTATGACTTTCAATATTCGGACTGCTAACTTTGAAGATGTACCGCTGCTGATTGAACTATATGCAGGAATGGATGGTGAGTCTCCCTTACCCAACGCAATAGCTGAAGATATTTTTGCTGCAATTATCAAAATACCTAACTATCACATTTATCTTGTTTTTGATAATCATCAATCTGTCGCTACATTTAGCCTGCTTCACGTACCGACAATGATGCACAAAGACTATCACAAATATGCCATATTAGATGCCGTTACCGTGCGTCCCCAACTTCGGAATCAGGGAATTGGGAAACAAATGATGAAAGCAGCTATGCAATTGAGTGCGGATGCAGGATGCTATAAATTAATGTTGTCTGCCAATTTAAAAAGAGAAGGTGTTCACGAATTTTATGAATCCCTAGGATTTGAGCAACATGGTTGGAGTTTCAAGTGTATGCTGCAGACTATGGGAGAGGGGAATATTAATAATTAGATGGGGGGATGGGGT
>JBCBQE010000648.1:0-4359 GCA_039820385.1 Cyanobacteria bacterium J06635_10 | reverse complement strand
AAGAATTTAATATTAGTCTTTCCAGAGGGGAAGAGGTACCCCCTTTTTCGAGAATAAATATTGTCTACCTCACAATTGCAGGATTGGTAATTTTAATTGTGGTATCTGGGGGTTATATTACCTTTAGAAATACCGTTTCGCGTCAAGAAGACAGAGAGATTGCTAAAGAAAAGAACCAAAAAGCAACAGAAAATCCGACAGATTTACAATTACCTCTCGAAGCAACCAATCAATTAAAAGACGAGATGCAAGTTGCTAAAGCTGTACGAGAGGAAGTTAATAGAGAAAATGATCATTATCTCAGCCCTTTCCGCACCAGTAACGAGTATTTTCCCCTTACACGTCGGCAAATGAAACAAAGTTGGCGTTATTTGCGGAGATTCGTCAGGGAAGGAATACCAACTGAACTTGATATTGATGCTACTGTGCGGGAGATTTCGCGGCAAGGTGTATTACTTAAACCGGTATTTGTACCGCGACGGGTAAATCGAACTGAGTTAATAATTCTTATCGATCGCGATGGCTCAATGGTTCCATATCATGCTTTATCTCAACGTTTGGCGGAAACAGCTTTAAATGGAGGGCGTTTGGGTAAATCAAGGGTTTACTATTTTCATAATTGCCCCAGTCAATATCTTTATAACGATCCAAATCACCAACAAGCGATACCGATTCGGGATATTTTTGCAAAAGTAAACTCAAAAAATACCAAAGTATTAATTATTAGCGATGCTGGTGCTGCTCGTGGTGCGTTGAATCCCGAGCGTGTGGAAATCACTGCGGCATTTTTGAATTATCTCAGTCAGAAGCTGCGCGATATTGCTTGGCTAAACCCTTTACCAAATTCGCGGTGGAGGGGTACAAGCGCTGGGGAAATAGCCAATTTAGTATCAATGTTTGAATTGAATCGCAGGGGGTTAGATGCGGCAATTGGAGTATTACGGGGACAATTAATGCAGCAAGTTTAAATTAATCGCTCTCAGCCTAGAAGGCTGGAGCTACAGTTACGAAGCCAACCTTCGTTGGCTAAATTCGGCGCATTTTTATAAAGAAATGATGTAAGTATTTAAAGAATTTTAGAACTAAGTAAGTCGGCACAAATAAACAAGGGCTATGTTACAGGCAGAACTTACGCGATTGTCACAAAATCCTCGTTGGTGCGTGACACGAAAACATTATTATTGCGTTCAGAATCAGTCAGTGTACAAGCACCCTACAAGCAGAATATGCCAGTTAAGTGGCTAAATTCGGCACATTTTGTTCGAGAAATGATGTAAGTATTGAAAGAATTTTATCACTATATTTTTATGGGAAACAGATTTGCAATTCGACGTATAAATTCATTTGAAAAAAGTTTTGGTAAGTCACATTTATATTTGGCTTATCATGCTGCTTTTCCTCTAGCACTAACACCGGAACTTTTATATCATTTATGGGCTAATTTTCAACAAGATATTGACGGTGAAGCGATCGATATTCCCTGGGTAGCTGTCGGTGATATCTTACTTTCTAACTTATGCGAAGAAGTTGGGAACGAACTTTATGAAATGGATGTAGAAATACGCAGTGAATTACTACAAAGATTAAAACAAGATCCAAAATTTGGTCAACAAAGAATTATTCAACTCTCGGATTTTCTCCTCCAATACGTACAGCAACAACTCAAAAGCGATGATATAGATATTCGAGAATTCGCCAAAGTTCAAAAATGGACGGCTTTAGCATATACTCAACCAAGTGAAGTTGCTCATCAAATAGCTCAACATTTTCAAAGCCTACAAATAGCTGCTTCCACACCAGCAGATGAAGCCGAATTTATTCGTATGGCTTCGTTGTTAGAAACATTTGTTGAACCTCTTGTAGAAGCGCAATTAGAGCCGCTATTAGTTTATGCTCGTGGTATGGCGAGTTTTGCTCGTGGTGATTTGGAGGAAGCTACCGAGCAATTAGGTAAAGTTACAGAAAATGGCAAAGTTCATATAGCTGGTGTTGATTTAGCTATTCCGGAATCAGTTCAAGAAAACGCGGATATTTCCAGTATTCCCAAAGGACAAGATTTTAGTGGCAAAAAGTTACGAGGAAAGTCATTTAAAGGACAAGATTTAACTGGCGCTGATTTTAGTTATACGGATATTCGTAGTACAGATTTTTCTGATGCGAAACTTATTGGAGCTAATTTTAGCAATGCTGTGATGGGTTTACAACGTCGCTGGGCAATCGTATTGATATTGTATGCTTTTTTGTTATCTTTATTAGCTGGTGTTGCTTCTTCGCTAATCGGTTTATTTTTAGGTTCCTTTACTACTTTAAGATTAGGTTTACCAACATTATCAAATAATCGGTTTGGAATTTATTATTTTACTTTAATCACATGTTTCTTAGGATTATTTGTATTTATTACTGCATATCTAGTTAATATTCGTAAAAGAAAAAGAGCAATATTAATATCTATAACTTCATTCTTGTGTTTAGCTCCTACTTGTGTAGCTACAGCACTTTTAATTATTAGTTATTCGGAAAGAAAGTCATTGTTTGTAAGTAGAATTAGTACCGAATTAATCATTTTTGCGAGTATTTATATCGGTTGTATTATATTTGCTGTTATATGTTTTCTGACTCTTGGTAGAGGTATTAGAGCATTTTGGGGTACTGCTGCACTGGCTATCGGCGGCACTTATTACTGCGGTTTTATAGTAGTTACCAGTTTATCTAATTCCTCAAGCACTCAACAAACATTTCCACAAACATATAACTTTTGGATCGCTGCACTTGCTGTAATTTTAGTGGCAGTAATGACGTTTGTTAGTTTTGCAAATCAAACAAGCCAACGACATTTTATGCTGCTAATAAGTATACTTATCCTCGCAGCCACTGTAAATATTGGTCAAACTCAGGATGGAGCTAAGGCAGTAATAGCTATATCTTGGAGTGCGATCGCATTAGTTTCCACATTAGCATCAATTAGCTTTGCTGCTAAAACTAAAACTTTAAAGCAAGCCTTAATTTTCTCAGTAGCTTTTATTCTATTTATTTCACTAATTACAGGTGGTTTCTTATTGTCGATCAGTATTCCATCTAGTGATACATTTGCTTCGCTATTGATAGTTGCTGTTTTTACTATACCCGGGAATGTAGTTTCAACTTTATCTGGAATAGCTGCTTTACGTAGCTCCATGATTACTACTGTTGCTATGTATATTACTTGGGCTTTATATCTAGCATCAATCGCTTCAAGAGAAGCACTTCTACCCGCTATTTGGGCTGAGGGTTTGACGAGTGTATTCGCTGTATTGTTAGCTGTGGCTTTGGCTTGGGCAATGATTATAACGATGGCATTTGCGATCGCATTTGTTTGGGTTGATGCCCAAAATTTTGCAATTGCTGTAACTTGGGTTGTTGCTGTTGCAAGTTGTGTGGGTGTGATTTTTACTTTAAGCCTTGTCAACACTAGTGACAATATATCTTTGATTCTATCAGATATAGGTGCAGCTACTGTATTCATTTCAATAACTGGACAAAGTATTTATATTGCTTGGTTGGCTCTGATTCAAAAAGATACAAGGTTTAGTTTTATCCGAGATTTTGCGATTTCTTTGGCTGCTAGAGGTGGTACAAGTTTTCGTAATGCCGATTTAAGTAAAGCTAATTTCGATGGAGCTATTTTGAAAAGCGCTGATTTTAGAGAAGCAAACCTGACTCACACGTCTTGGTTGAAAGCGAAAAAACTCAGCTGTGCTTGTGTTGAAAATACCTATCTACAGTATCCCAAAGTGCAAAAGTTGGCAATTACAGGAGAAACACAAAATCAAAATTTCGATAATTTGAATTTACAAGGTATTAACTTACGGGAAGCTAATCTCGTAGATGTTAGTTTTATTGGTGCAAATTTAAGCCAAGCTAACTTACGAGGTGCTAACTTATCGCGAGCAAGACTGATCGATATTAATTTAGAAGCTACAGATTTAACTGGTGCTTGTTTAACTGGCGCTTATATTCAAAATTTAAAAATATCAAATAAAACGAAATTCGATATTATCAGTTGTCAGTATTGTTTTTGGCGATTACCAACTCATGATGAAACAGATCCATTACGTTTTCCAGAGGATTATCATAAAACGTTTGCTCCAGGAGAATTTACGGAAATGATTAAAAAACATCGAAAATTGAATCCTGAATTTCTTTTTCAAAGGCAAGTTGAAGTACAAAGAAATACAGTTAGATGAAAACTTTATTTATGCCCTATTGTACTAGTAGTCTGTCCCATTAATTATTATGAGTGTAGAGACGTAGCAATGCTACGTCTCCCGACGTTTGAAAGAAAACGAACCCGTCAAAACTAATGGGACAAAAGACTATTAA
>JBCBQE010000647.1:0-4364 GCA_039820385.1 Cyanobacteria bacterium J06635_10 | reverse complement strand
CATTAAACGAAGGTTTGAGCGGAAGAGCCGAAGTGCCGAAGTTGTTTGGAATATCTATGGGGATTTAAACCCCAACCTAATTCTTTCACCTTTGAGCGGTGGGGAATTAAACCCATATGTTTTAGTTAAAGCTTCCAGATTCCGATTAACAAGATGACAGGTGTTGCAATTAATAACCACATGGTATTTTGTAACCCATAGTTTTGAGCAACAAAACCCATGAATAGGGGCATTAAACCACCGAATAAACCAAATAAGTTATTCAATGTTATAACTGTACCACTTTGTCCGGGCATCGCTGTATACAATTGTCCTTGGAGAATTGAGTACCAACCAGCATTAAAAAAACCCAACAAACCAAGAATTAATAATTTGATATTGATGCTTGGTATGAGCAAAAAAGTTGGATACAGAAACAAAACGATCGCGGCGCTTAATTTTAAGTAAGAAAGTCCCCGCATTCTTTCTAATAAGGGAACGAGCAAAAAATCACCTACTAAGCCCAATCCCAACCAAATAGCAATTGCTAAACTAGCCTGGGTATTATTTGCACCAACAACATCAACAAAGTACAGTGCTACAAAGCCATGCAATATATCCAGCATTAAAAAATCGGAAAATAATAACAAAGTTAACCATCGCAGTACTTTTGCTTGTTTTAAAGCTTTGAAGGCTTTACCTATCCCTTCTCTAAAACCCTGGATTGGTTTATCAACCTGTGAAGCTTTATTGGGAATTAAATTTCGATATCTCCACAAAATTACTAACAGCAACAATGCCAATATCGCTAAGATAAAAAACGCACTTCTCCAACTATTAGTTAATTCTATAGAAACCCATAATATCAAGGGACCTATAGTATTTCCTACTGAACCAGCTAAAGCCCAACGTGCCATATTTTGCTCGTGACGCTTTGGTTCGATGTCCATCAGGGTAGCTTGGGAAAGACTGACAAAGGCACCAGAAGCTGGATTGAACAAAACTAAGGCTGCCAAGAGTAAAGGAAAATTATGGCTGAGGGAAATTAATAATAAAGCACCTGCAAAAGCAACCCCTCCTCCCAAGATTAACTGTCGTCGTTGTCTGATATCTGCCCAAATTCCCAGTATCGGTTCTATAATACATCCGATGGTATTGGGTATAGTGAACAACATTCCTATTTGGGTGTAGTCGAGATTTAGCTCGTTACGGATTAAGGGTAAAGCAGGAGTATATACTCCATCAACGATCTCGTCTAATAATTCGATGATCAGGAAGATTGTAGTTAATAAAAATACTTTCTTTGCAGTTTTGTTTTTACCATGCAATGACATCGTGTATTCTCCCATTTCCAATATTTAAACCAACGCAAAATTAAGAACAGCGCTGGCTATTGGTGGGGGAATCCACGTAGATGGCAAAGCGGCGGCTTTTCTACGATCGCAAAACTGTACGGTTTGTAATCTAAATCGCTGGAGCGATAATTTTCTAGTTGCTTACCAAGGAGGGAATTTCATAAGTATTAGGGGTAATTAGGGAATAAAAGATCGATCGCAAACCAAACGTATTATATTGTAGTACAAAATCTTGATTATGCCAGAATTTATCGGACAACTGCCCAAACGGGAACCTGCTTGGAATGTAATATCTTCAGTACAAAACTTTCAACGCACTGCAGGAGGAATAGATTTTGATTGCGGTAATAATTCTCGTCTAATTCTTAGTATCCTTTCTCCCAATTTAATTAGAGTCCGTTTTTCTACCACAGGGGAGTTGACATCGAGACGTTCTTGGGCAGTCAATTTACCGGATGAGGAATGGAATGCTGTTAATTTCGATTTACAAGAAACTGAAGAATTAATTACGATTGAAACCGAGGAAATAAAGGTTTGCGTGCAGCGTCATCCTTGTCGGGTGATGTGTTTTGATAAATCTGGTAATTCTTTTGCTGGCGATACAGATTTGGGGATTGGTTGGCGTAACAATGAAATTTCTAATTGGAAGCAAATCGATCCACAAGAAAGATTTTACGGTTTTGGAGAGCGATCGGGATTTTTAAATCAACGTGGTAAGCTTTTAACAAATTGGACGACGGATTGTTTGGATTACACGATGTTGACGGATCAGATGTATCAAGCGATTCCGTTTTTTATATCTTTGCGTCCAAATCTCGGTTACGGTTTATTTTTCAATACTACTTTTTGGAGTCAGTTTGATGTTGGTGCGACGCAATTAAATACACTAAAATTGCAAACCAAAGACCCCCAACTCGATTATTATATTATTTACGGACCAGAACCAGCGAAAATTCTCCATACTTATACTCAGCTTACGGGAAGAATGCCCTTACCACCGCGTTGGGCTTTGGGTTATCATCAATGCCGTTGGAGTTATAACTCGGAAAACGAAGTCAGAGAATTAGTCAAACAGTTTCGCGATCGCAAAATTCCCTGTGATGTCGTCCACTTAGATATAGATTATATGCAGGGTTTCCGGGTATTTACTTGGAATAAACAACGATTTCCCAATCCTAAGCAGTTGATAGAAGAATTAAGGCAACAAGGAATCAAAGTTGTAACTATTATCGATCCAGGAGTAAAATTCGATCCAGAGGCAGATTATCCAGTTTGCGATGAAGGTTTAGAAAAAGATTATTTTATCCGTAGACGCGATGGTAAAGTGTTCCACGGTTATGTTTGGCCAGATAGAGCGGTTTTCCCGGATTTTATGCGTGCCCAGGTGCGGGAATGGTGGGGAAATTTACAGCACAAACTTACGGATATGGGTGTTGCTGGTATTTGGAATGATATGAATGAACCAGCTTTGAACGATCGCCCTTTCGGAGATTTGGAAGGAGATAAAATTACCTTTCCCATGACGGCACCTTCTGGCAGTGAGGAAGATCAAACAACTTGGGCAGAAACCCATAATTTATACGGCATGAATATGGCGCGTGCTGCTTGTGAAGGGTTGGAAAAATTGCGATCGCAACAACGTTCTTTTGTGTTAACTCGTTCTGGTTTTGCGGGAATACAGCGTTATTCGGCGGTTTGGACTGGTGATAATCACTCTAAGTGGGAATATCTGGAAATGTCTTTGCCGATGCTATGTAATTTGGGATTATCAGGTGTCGCTTTTGTGGGTGCAGATATCGGTGGATTTGCGGGAGATGCAACACCAGAATTATTCGCTCGCTGGATGCAGGTAGGAATGCTATATCCCTTAATGCGCGGTCATTCCATGATTGGAACTAAGCGTCACGAACCTTGGGAATTTGGTCAAGATGTAGAAGATATCTGTCGTAAATATATCGAATTACGCTATAAATTATTGCCTTATTTCTACAGTTTATTTTGGCAAGCAGCAAATAAAGGCGTTCCGATTTTACGACCTTTAGTTTACCATTATCCTGATGATGTGAAAACCTATGAGTTATACGATCAAGTATTAATAGGTTCGGATTTAATGGCAGCACCTGTCTACCGTCCGGGGATAGAAAATCGCATGGTTTATTTACCGGAAGGTATTTGGTATGACTGGTGGAGTAGGAAGTCTTATCAAGGCTCGCAATATATCCTTGTTGATGCACCTTTAGAAACCATGCCTTTATTTATTCGTGCTGGTGCAATTATTCCTTTAATTTCAGTAATGCAATATGCCGAAGAATTACCCATAAATGAAATGCGGTTGTTAGTTGCGCCAGGTAAGGGAGAATTTACGCTGTATGAAGATGACGGAGATACATTTGCTTATCGCGACGGTGCGAGTTGTACTACACAATATCGAGTTGATGTAGAAGGAAGTAAAGTAATTGTTGAAATTGGAGAAAGGAAAGGAAATTGGATTCCTGTGGAGCGTAAAGTAATTGTGGAAGTGATAGGTAAGGGAGAGCAGGAATTTATGGATGATGGGAAATCAAGACGTTTGCTTTATCAATGAACAATTATCAATGAACAATGAACAATTATCAATGAACAATGAACAATTATCAATGAACAATTAATCATTTGTAGGTTGGGTTAGACAGGAAAATAAAATTGGATTTATAACGATAAATTATATTCATCGTGTCGTAACCCAACATGATAGTGAGCGTGAAATTTAGAATATTGTAAAATCTCAACTGAAGAAGATGTTTGATTACTATAGCCTATGATGCTGAAGTTAATTATTGTCGATTTAGATGCCAATTTACTGTCTGCTTGGGCTGAAATTTTACAAGATTTTTCCGAAATTGTATTTATAAATGCTGATTTTAAAACTCTTGCAAAAAAACCAGAAGTTAACGCAATACTGCTAAAAAATATATTTGCTTATGAACGATATGGTGTTGGTATACCCAAGAGAGATGAATCTGAAATTTCCAGTACTCGTGGAGAAACAGG
>JBCBQE010000646.1:0-4370 GCA_039820385.1 Cyanobacteria bacterium J06635_10 | reverse complement strand
GCTGTATTTACGGTTTGGGGATACCCACAGAGTACTTAAATGCAGCTATTCCTTTACAAGTAGGGATGGAAGTTGACCAACGGGAAATACTGAGAAGCTTAGTATCAGTTCAATATAGTCGAAATGACATAGAAATGGGTCGCGGACGTTTCCGGGTTCGCGGCGATGTGTTGGAAATTGGTCCGGCATACGAAGATAGAATTATTCGCGTTGAGTTTTTTGGCGATGAAATCGACGCTATTCGTTATATAGATCCAGTTACGGGTGAAATTATGCAAAGTTTGACAGCGGTAAATCTTTACCCCGCGCGTCACTTTGTGACACCGAAAGATCGATTGGAAACTGCTTGTATGGATATTGAAGCAGAATTGAAAGCACGCAGAGCAGAATTAGAAGAAGCTGGTAAATTATTAGAAGCGCAACGTATAGACCAACGCAGCCGCTACGATTTGGAAATGTTGCGTCAAGTCGGTTTTTGTAACGGCGTGGAAAACTATTCGCGTCACCTAGCAGGAAGACAACCAGGAGAACCCCCGGAGTGTTTGATTGATTATTTTCCCAAAGATTGGCTGTTGGTAATCGACGAATCTCACGTTACGGTTCCCCAAATTCGCGGCATGTATAATGGCGACCAAGCGCGGAAAAAGGTTTTAATTGAACATGGTTTCCGTCTTCCCAGTGCTGCTGACAATCGTCCTTTAAAAGCAGAAGAATTTTGGACAAAAGTCAATCAGTGTATCTTTGTATCAGCGACTCCTGGAAATTGGGAATTAGAAATTTCTGAAGATCATATTGCCGAGCAAATTATTAGACCAACTGGATTAATTGACCCGGAAGTAGTTGTACGTCCTACTGAGGGGCAAATTGATGATTTATTAGGGGAGATAAAAGACCGAGTAGATCGTAATGAAAGAGTTTTAATTACTACCTTAACCAAGCGTATGGCTGAGGATTTAACGGAGTATTTAGAAGATAACGGTATTCGCGTAAGATATCTGCATTCTGAGATAAATTCGATTCAAAGAATTGAGATTATTCAAGATTTACGCGATGGTGTCTTTGATGTACTGGTTGGTGTTAACTTGTTGCGGGAAGGTTTGGATTTACCCGAAGTTTCTTTAGTAGCGATTTTAGATGCGGATAAAGAAGGATTCTTGCGTGCCGAGCGCTCTTTGATTCAAACCATTGGTAGAGCAGCACGTCATGTTAGAGGACAAGCTATTTTATATGGCGACAAGTTGACTGATAGCATGATCAAAGCGATCGATGAAACCGAACGCCGTCGCGGTATTCAAATGGCATACAATAAGATGCATAATATTACCCCGCAGTCAATAGTGAAAAAGAAATCCAGTAATGCGATTTTATCTTTCTTAGAAGTGTCGCGGCGATTGAATGCGCAAGATTTACAAGTGGTAGACGAATATGCTAATGAAATACCGCTAGAAGATATTCCACAATTAATTAATAATTTAGAAACCCAGATGAAAGAAGCAGCGAAAAATCTGCAATTTGAAGAAGCGGCGAAGTTTCGAGATAGGATTAAACAGTTAAGGGATAAGTTGGTGGGAAGGAATTAAAAGTTAGGAGTTGTAGAGACGTAGCAGTGCTACGTCTCTTATTGAGTTAGGAGTTAGGAGTTAGGAGTTATGAATTCTATTAAGTTAAATATTCCTGAATTAGATGCAGAAGGATTTAAACAAGTTGTGAAAGCAAATAAAAATTTGCAGCTAGAACGCGCATCGACTGGAGAAGTTATTATAATACCTTTGAGAAGTCCTTTGACGGGTAATCAAAACTCGGCGATCGCAACTCAATTAGCAAGCTGGATTGAAAAAAGCGGTTTGGGAATTGGTTTTGATTCTTCTACACGTTTTAATTTACCCAATGGTGCTGTATATTCTCCCGATGCTTCTTGGGTGAGTCATGAAAAATGGGATGATTTGACTCAACAGCAACAAAAGGAAGAATTTTTATCACTGGTACCTGATTTTGTTGTAGAGTTACGTTCGAGTAGCGATTCTCTTGAAAGACTGCAAAAGAAAATGGCAGAATATATGAAGAATGGGGTTCGTTTGGGTTGTTTAATTGACCCAAAGAATAAAATAGTAGATATTTATCGTCAAAATAAAGAAGTAGAAGTATTGGATTTTCCTGAAACTGTTTCTGGTGAAGATGTTTTACCCGGGTTTGAGTTGAATTTGAATCAGATTTGGGAATAAGAATAATTGCTATGAATTCAATCGCATTAAATATTCCTCAACTAGGGAAGCAAAAAATGAAGAGATTGAAGAAGTGGCAGCAAAGTTTATTTTCGCTAATTGCTATAACCAAAAAGTTGCGGGAGACATACTACAAAGAAACGCCAAAAAAACAAAAGACTTGCAAAATCCGCAGTGCCAGGTATCGGAAACCCATAACCCGCAAGGCAACGCGATAAATGACTTGTTTATAAATTTTAATAAAACTCTGTAAGCTTTATATGTTACATTTTACAAGTCTGGACGCGAGAGAAGAATTAAAATTTAAAAAATGGAAAACACAAACAATACCCCCGCAACAGCCGATACGTCGTGGGTAGATGTCCCTCGGGGGCATTCTCCAAGGAAAATGTAATATCCTTGTAGCTTAGCCAGCTTTCATTTTCATACCAGCCCACAGCATTACCTAAGGCCTTCTCCGTTTCATAGTCAACCTTGCCACCACATTCAAGCCAAATGCGCTTTTGCACGCTGAAGCCAAAGTGACCATTACTATATTTTACCCAAAGTTGGTCAATGGTGCGTAAGTCTGTGCAAGGAAATTTTTCAATGTCGTCGTAATATAAATAGCCGTCTGGTTGTTTACCCGCAGCTTTCAGCACAACTATGGTAGTTTCCTCATCTGCTTCCTTCCATTTCCCTGCTTTGAGCAAATCTCGTAATCGGGTGTAATCAACTCCTTTTTCTGACGACAGGTTATCTGGTGGCGTAATATTTGGCAAAATATTGGTAACCCCAATTGCCTTAATTAATTTTTCCATTGCTTTGGGATCTTTACCATGGCGCAAATCTACCCATGTATATTCCTTTATCGATCTAGGAATGTTTCTAACGGTTTCTTCAGTTGCAGTAGGAAGGAATACAGGAATTACTAGAAAATTTTTGTCTAAAAACGACTTTTGCCGTATACGATCTATTTCTCTTTCTTGAATAGGTCCCAAACCGTTACAACCAAAAAAAATCGCAGCAAATTTAATTTTATTATCAATTATTTCCAATAACTCATCTATCCAGTTACGACCAACTGTAAAATTATCTAAATCTAAAAAAGTTCGGATTCCCTGAGCTTCCAATTCTTTTTGTATTTTGATTACTTCCGGCTTGTCCTTACTATTGTGACAAAGGAAAACGTCGTATTGGCACTGTGAGATCATTGTGGCTTTGTTGAGTTAGTTCACATAGCTATCTACTTCTACATAATTACACATCATAAATTCCGAGTAGAATATAATGCTTCTGACTGTTAAGAAATAGAATTATTGCAGTACTGACATTTTTTATGTAAAATTAGCAACAATTATAATGATGTCAATTAAAAAATAGTTTTTAATTCCTCTTCTTCTTTAAGAATGTGGTATAAATCGCAATTTTTTGCAGGTTTAACCAAAAATTGGAGCTATTTCCAAAGAATTTTGATAACCGTATTGCTTACGTCTCGCTCGCGAGTTAAAAAATTAACCCCGCAGAATTAATGTGGTTGATTACTAGAATTTTGATAGCTCTGTTCTAGTCATATTTATATGACTTTAGCTATTAGACTGGGAATATAATTCCCAGGCGGATATGATCGAAAACCCATTACATTTCATAAAAAAGAGCACTAGTGGTTTGTCCTATAAAATATGATCGGTTTTCTTGCAACCCGCCTGGGGTTGAAGCCCCCGCTCTTTTAGCAAAAGTCGTCTAAAGACGACTGGGTAAAATTTGAGTCCTATTCATAGGACTTGTACTATTAGCTTGGGGTTTGCAACCCCAAGCGGGTGTATCATAAATTATTTTTTTGCGATCGATGCAGCTGTGCGATATCGCAATTTTAATAGTATTTAAGTACTAAAAACAATAAATCTTATTCCTAGCTTGTATTTATATAATCGATAACTAAAATCCGAATTCAGTTAAAAACGATATAAAAGCATAAAAACCCAGCTTCATACACAAAGCGGGTTTTTGTAGTTGAAAATACTTATCAATAATTACGGAGATACTAAAACATTTGTCGCAAGACTATTAGTAAATACTTGCATTAAATGTGATCTATCTCACTTTGTATCAACGTTAACAATTTCTGGCATTGGAATTTCTACTTGCTCTAAGGGACCAAAATGCTTG
>JBCBQE010000645.1:0-4372 GCA_039820385.1 Cyanobacteria bacterium J06635_10 | reverse complement strand
GAAATTGCGAACTTAAATCATCTCAGTCGTACTTACGTTGACCAAAAAAATTACACCGAAGCGATAAATAATTCTCAACGTGCATTGATATTAAGCAGACAAAGTGGTGATAAAATTTCTGAAGCCAATGCCTTAGCGAATTTAGGTTATAGCGAAGTTATGCAGGCTCAACAATCAGAGGAAGCTGAATCAGAAAGCTATGAAATGGCAATAAATTATTTAAAACAAGGTTTGAAGTTATCGGAAAAATTGGGAGACTTGCAAAGTAAGGCTTTATGCTTGAGTAGTTTAGGTGTAGCCTATATGGTAATTGAACAAGCTACTGAAGCTATCAAATATTTAGAAGATGGTTTTAAAGTGGCGCAAACTTCGGGGGATTTGTATTTACAAGGTTTAAATTTAGCTAATTTAGCCGAAGCTAATTATAGTTTAGCGAATTTTGAAAGAGCTATTTACACGGGTTCATTAGGAATGTATATACTCAATCAAATTGCTTCGCGAGAATGGCATAAACCAGCGAAATTGCTCTCAATTTTAGAAAATCAATTGGGAGATAATGGTTTTCAAAGTTTGTTGGCAAACAATCGTCCCAAAATGATTTCTTTTATTGGCGTGGATGGATACGATTATATTCCCCAGTTGATCGAAGAATATCGAAATAATTCTTAATTTTATAATTTAACTGTAGGGTGCCTTGCGACATTGAGCTAATTTGTTTGAGGTTATAAATTTAGATAGTCGTAACGCACCATCAGAATTAGCTAAATCAATGATAATCTTAAAATTTTTTAATAGAGAGGAATTGTGGTATTGAATAACCAGATTTAAATGTTTTTGAAAAACGCAAAGTAACGCAAAGGTAAGCGCGGAGTAACGCAAAGTTTTTATCAAATAAAAATTAAGTTTTTGCTGGTGTTATATATCGGTATAATTTAGCGCTGAAGCGTAACTACCTGCCTTATGACTAAAATAATTTTCGACACGGACCCCGGTGGTGATGATATATTTGCTTTATTGTGGCTACAAAGTTTGGTAAAACAAGGTAAGGCTGAATTGATCGCAGTCACAACTGCTGAAGGTAATGTTGATTCTAAACAAACTTTTATTAATGCTAGTAAAGTTTTAAGTTTAGGAGGCTTTGAAGCATTAGAATTAGGTAGAGGAGTAACGGTTAAAGAATCTAAAGTTGCCGATGCTACTCATATTCACGGTATGGATGGTATGGGTAATATTTCTCATAATCTACCCAATGCAATACATGATTTTGAAAATGCAGTTTATTCGGACGATTTAATTATCGATAAACTCAACTATTATCCTGGAGAAATTACTATCCTCGCAGTTGCACCTTTAACTAATTTAGCAGCCGCTGAAACTAAATGTCCCGGTATTTTGAAGGGAGCGAAGGAAATTGTCGTTATGGGAGGTGCTTTT
Organism: Cyanobacteria bacterium J06635_10; assembly: GCA_039820385.1. Taxonomy (GTDB): domain Bacteria; phylum Cyanobacteriota; class Cyanobacteriia; order Cyanobacteriales; family Nostocaceae; genus Rivularia. The sequence goes on along the minus strand of JBCBQE010000645.1, from coordinate 2,938 downwards.
AAAGTACCGGGAAATGTTACTCCCTATGCCTACCTTAATATTTTTTATAACTCGGAAGCCGCAGAAAAAGTATTTGCAAGTCGTAACGATATTGTAGTTTTACCTTTAGATGTAACTCAGGAATTAATTTTTACTCCAGAAATGGCTGAAGATATTATTCATAATTCTCAAAGTCATTTAACTAAGTTTATATCCGATTTATGTCAATTTATGACAACAGCCTGTTTACGTTATCGTCAAACTAAAGGAATTAAAGGTTTTCTCGTTCATGATGGTGCTGCTGTCGCTTATCTTTTTTATCCCGAAACTCTACTTTTTCGTCGTGCTAAAGTAGATATTGAAACTCAAGGTAATCATACTCAAGGAAATACTCTTTTTGATGAGAGATTTCAAGCTAAAAGTAATGCTAATACTTGGGTTGCTTTACAGGTTGACAAAGTTGGTTTTTTAACTAGTTTAATTGACGATTTGATATTTCTTGTGAATCATTAGATATCGCTAACCATACATGCGGTGTTTTGTCAAGTTTTCGATGACGATAAGCCAAGAGGGCATGGTTCAAGCGATAAGCCCCAAGGGCATGCGCAACGCGCGAGCCAAGGGATTAAAAAGTGTTAGCACGATGAAAGAACTAGCACGCGATTCGCTTATTCAGATTTTTGAGCCACTCTCAGGTCTAAAGACACGCTCGTTTCAGGCATTACCTTCTAACTTTTCGCTCTTATTGGCTATCTGGTTAGAGGTTAGCACTTCATTAGACATCTGCTCCGAGGAACTATAACTATTCCTACTTTTGCACTCGGCTACTCGATTTGCAGATTGATACTGTTGCCACCCGTCTAATAAGAACGGCTCCGTCCCTGGATACTCACATTGAGCGTCCCAAAGTGACAACTTGTTGTTATAAACGCATCTACTCAAAAATGCACTGAACAAATCCCTATGCATAGGTTTAATACCTGTAACGTCTCTATGCACTCTTTCTGATAGCTTTTTCTTGATACGGGTGCCATCGAGATGAGTTTGGGATAGTGCAGTAGTTTGGGTAGAAAATGTTAGAAAATAACCGTTAGCATTTATGCGCTTCGCGCACGCTGACGCGAACAGCTTTACGATTAGAGTCGATGGGAGCTATTACGCTCCGCACCTCTCCTTCAGAACTGTACGTGCGGGTTTCCCTGCATACAGCTCCTAGATATTCTTAGTCCGTAGACTTTTGCCCCATGTGTGTATATTGGTGACAACTGTGGTGCATAACACTTACGTTGTTTCTTTTCCAGTTGTGGTGATTCCCATCAATGTGATGTAAATGTATCATTTCATCATCTGTCATGAGTAATCCACATACACTACATGTATGATTCTGTTCCTTTAGGAGGGAAACAGTATACCCGTCGTAAAGTTTACTATTCCGTTTACTCCAGTAAATCAAATTGCCATTGTAGGGACTTTGGTCGCCTTTTACATTGACAAATCTGTTCTCTGAGTACGGTATGTAGGGAAAAGCCTTCTTGGCTAACTCTACTGATTGTTCTAGGTTAGTATTTTTTTGTTTACGGAAGACTGTTTCGGCTCTCTTTTGGGTAAACCATAGTTTGAACCTGGAACCATCCATCTTACAGAATTTGTGATAGTTTCGCCATCCGCGTACTATTGGTGTTAACTTTTGAACCTTTACTTCGGAACTCATATTAGAGTTGTTGATAACGGATTTAACTTTCTGAATAAATTCTTTGTAGTTATCCTCAGAGGGGGTACATCGAAATTTATTATTTTTAGTTTGTACTTTAAAGTTCCATCCTAGAAAATTAAATCCAGTTGTCGCTGGCGTTATTCTAGTTTTCTCCTCACTTATTTCCATTCCCCTATCTGCTAAGAATTTCTTAACTTTTAGGAGTACCTTTTCAGCATTGTCTTTGGGTTTAAGAATGATTACCATATCGTCGGCGTACCGAATCGAATAATGTATATTCTCAATACCATTTAACGCAATATTGGCTAATAACGGACTAAAAACACCTCCTTGAGGTGTGCCTTGTTCAGGAAAACCAGGGAATATACCTGCCTTAAGGGATAGGAAAATTCCTTGTTTTATTCCTGAACAGGCGATAAGATTGCTCATTATGGTTTTATGTGAAATTCTGTCAACTCGCTTCGCTCGAAGCCCGAAGGGCTTGGTCAAAACATTTCTTGATGTCTAATTCAATTATTCTTTTCTCATATCCTCTAGCGTCGGATTTGAGGTTAAGGAATAATATCTTTTGGGCATCGTGGGCACTTCTGCCGGGTCTAAAACCATAACTGCGGGAGTGAAATGTGGCTTCATGTGCAGGTTCAAGCGCAAATTTGACTAAACATTGCCAGATTCTATCTTTGATAGTGGGTACGCTTAATATTCGTACTTTCCCATTTTTCTTTGGAATTGGAATCCTCCTAAGTTCCGTTGGTTTCCATTTTTTGATATTTACTAGTTGGAAAAGCATTTCAAACCTTTGAATGAAGTTGAGGGATTTCATCCCATCCACCCCTGCGGTTTTCTTACCTTTATTTAATTGGGTTATTTGCCTGATTGCTAACAATTTTGCTGAAGTGGATTTCAGAATAAGTTTTTGAAGATTCCTGACTTTCGCCATATCACCTTCTCTAACGGCTTTGAATATTCTCTTTTGTAATCGAAAAAGATTCCTACGAAATTTCTTCCAAGGTAATCTTTTCCAGAGTTCATTACCCAAGGGGGCTAGTCTAGTTAGAGTCGATGGGAGCTATGATGCTCCGCACCTCTCCTTCAGAACTGTACGTGCTGGTTTCCCCGCATACAGCTCCTAGATATTCTTAGTCCATAGACTTTTGCCACATGTGGACATATTGGTGGCAACTCCGATGCATTACGGAGACGTTGCTTCTTCTCCAATTGTTGTGGTTTCCGTCTAGATGGTGA
>JBCBQE010000644.1:0-4373 GCA_039820385.1 Cyanobacteria bacterium J06635_10 | reverse complement strand
TGTTAGAATTAGCTAGGAGTAAAGCTTTTATTCAAGGAAACTTGATTGAGTCTGTACGTGAAATTACACGGGCAGCAGCAATAACTTTGGATGTAGAACAAGTTGGTGTTTGGCTGTATAACTCAGACTGTTCTCAACTGCAAAATATTAGTTTATATAACCGTAGGACGAAAAGTTATTCAAAATCAATTTCTTTAAAAAAAGAGGATTATCCGAGTTACTTCACAGTTTTAGAAAACGGTATTAATTCTATCGATAATAATAGTTTAGGAACTTCTGTAAATCAAGAACTATCAAAATTTTATTTTAAAGTATTTAGTGTGACATCGGTATTAAATATACCGATTTGGCTTAGGGGTCGTGTAGTAGGTATAATATGTCATGTATACTTTGATGACGAAGACGATATTTCTTCAAGTTATGAGTGGAGTTTAGAAGAAAAAAGTTTTGCCAGTTCCATTGCAGATTTTGTCGCATTAGCCATAGAAGCAAGCGAGAGAGAATCCGTACAAAAAGCGCTTAAACAGAGTGAAGCGCAATTTAGGGCTATATTTGAACGTTCTTCTATGGGCATCTGTTTGGTAGATATTAAAGGGAGTATTTTTGATATAAATCCGGCGCTATGTGAAATATTACAATATGATTTTGACGAGCTTAGTCAAAACAAAATTACAGATTATATTTGGTTTAAAAAAGGAGATTTAAAGCTTTATAAACAATTGATATTAGGTAAAATTGAGCGCTTAGAAATAGAAAGACAGCTTTTGCATAAAAATAGTGGTAAAGTTTGGACTCATTTAAGTATCTCTTTAATTGTACATCCCAATGGTAAACCGAAGTTTTTTCTTGCCATTGTTGAAGATATCAGCAAGCGTAAACAAACTGAATTAGAGCTGCGGAAGAATAAAACATCTCTGGAAGTTAGTAGTCAAGCAAAAAGTGAATTTTTAGCAACTATGAGCCATGAATTGCGAACCCCTCTAAATGCAATTATGGGTTTATCGCAGTTGCTTCAACAAGAAGTTGTCGGTTATATTAATGATAAACAAAGAGAATATATTGACTGTATATATAGCAGCGGCTTACACTTATTAGAGTTAATTAATGATATTCTTGATTTATCCAAGGTAGAAGCAGGAAAAGAAGAATTATCATTGTTCCCTTTACAGGTTGAAGATTTGTGTAATTATGTCATATCAACAGTACGCGAACGTGCAGAAAGAAAAGGATTAGAGTTAACTTATTCAATTGATCGAAGAGTAAATACCTGTATTGTTGACGAACGAAGAATGAAGCAAATGTTATTAAATCTGCTTACTAATGCAATAAAGTTTACTTCCTCAGGCAAGGTTTCATTACAAGTAATAAAAGTACCCCAAGAAATTGCATTTCGAGTATCCGATACTGGTATTGGTATCGAGGCGCATCAATTTAAGCATTTATTTGAACCTTTTACACAACTTGATTCTCGACTCAATCGTCAGTATGAAGGTACCGGTTTGGGTTTAGCTTTAACGCGCAAATTAGCCCGTTTGCATGGTGGAGATGTAACGGTAGAATCAACATCTGGAAAAGGTAGTAGGTTTACTATATTTATTCCTGATGAGAATTTTCAAGAAGAAAAGGAGGTAAGTAAGTGGCAAGCAAAAGTGAACAATATCAATAATACTATTGCTTCCACAAAGACTTTAATTAATAAACGAATTTTGTTGGTGGAAGATAACGAACATACCAGCAAATTGTTACAAGATTATCTGCAAACAATTGGCTATCAAGTTGAGTGGATTGCAGAAGGAAAAGACTTTTTAGCCAAAGTCCAAACTTACCAACCTCATCTAATTTTATTGGATATTCAATTAGGAAAGTTTAACGGCTGGGATTTACTTACTTCTTTACGACAAACGCCAGAATTAAAAGATAAAATCGTCGTAGTTATGACACCCAGTAAAGATGATAATTTACGCAATAAATTTATTCAAGCTGGTGCAAATGATTTTGTAAGTAAACCAATTGGTATTGTTAAATTAGAATCTTTATTAATGCGTTATTTCAATTAAGATTGGGCATTGGGTATTGGGCTATGCCCGCGCGCCCTAGGTGAATGGACATTGATAATTGATAATTGATAATTGACTATGCCCCCACGCCGGCGTGTTTTCAAACCCCAACCGCTCTATGGCTAAAGCCTGGAGCTACAATTACAAAGCCCTTAAAGGGCTTAAAAACTCAGATTTTTTATAGCCCTTTAAGGGCTTCGTACCTATAGCCGCACCCTTATAGGGTGACGACGGGTTTGAAAACACACCCTAAATGGACATTGATAATTGATAATTGATAATTGATAATTGATAATTGATAATTGACTATGATTAAACTTGACCAATTTTTGAAGTTGTTGGGTATCGCGTCAACGGGTGGGCAAGCCAAACACATGATTATAGATGGTAATGTCAAAGTTAATGGTACCCCCGAAACTCGTCGAGGTAGAAAGTTAGTCACTGGGGATAAAGTAACTGTGGGAACGCAAACTTTTGAAGTTGGGGATTTAGATGAAAATGGTAGTACACCAAATTAGGAGTATTTTTTGATCGGAAATCAGCATTTTAATCGCAAATTTTTGCTCATAGATGCTATTTTTCTTTCTCATTCCCCAATCCTGCTTTTCTACCTTGAAATTCGCGGTATTGTCTATCTTTGGATTCGCGATATTTTTCTACAGTTTGTTTTGAAGCCATGGCGTTATTATATTCTTCTCCTTGTTCGCAAAGCAATCTTTGCTTAACTTTTTTACGTAAATCGGAAACTATTTTACCGTTAACTTTACGTGTTTTTGAGCAATCGAGTATTGGTTGCAGATAGCAACTTCCATCGATATAGTCTCCAGCAAGAATTTCCGGTAAACTATAACCCCTTAATTCTTCAACCCAATGGTAAATAAAGTTTAATTCGGGATCTTTGTCTTGAATATTTTTAGTAGGATTATAAATGCGGAAGGTATCACTCAGAGGATTGGTAATTCCTGCTTGCATTTGCCATTGCCAATTATTAATTGCTAAGTCTCCATCTATCAAGTAATTCATGAATTGCTTAGCCCCATGATGCCAGGAAACGCCGCAATTTATTGTTAAGAAAGTTGCGCACATCGCTCGCATTCGGAAATTCATCCAACCCATTATTTTCAATTGGCGCATACTTGCATCTACCATCGGGAAACCTGTCATTCCTTGACACCAGGCTTGAAATATTTCTTGTTGTTGGGTTGTTAATTCATCTGGTTTATAATATTCGTCGAATTCCGGGTAACGATTAGTGTAAGCTATTTCTGGATGGGAGTATAGGCGCTGTGTAAAACTATCATGCCATCGCAAACGATCTCTAAATGCTTTTAGGGAAAATATCGCTTTTGGTTGTTTTTCTAGTTCATTTGCGCGTTTTTTAGTTCTTTGATATACGGTGCGCGTAGAAACTGTACCGAAGGCAAGATGGGGTGAAAGATGTGATGTTGCTCTTCTTTGCGCTAACCAAGGGCGAGAAACTTTCCAGTGATATCCCTTAAATCTAGTGGAAAGGAATGAATTTAATACTGCTTTGCTTTCTGTTTCTCCACCAGGAAAATAAACTTTTTCTGTTTCCCAAAAAGCACGATATTTCTGCTTTAATTCTTCAATCGTCAGTTGGGATGCATTTAAAGATACTTGTGGCGTGTTGATATGAGTCGGTGTTGGATGCAAATCTCCCCTTTGATAGGTATAATATTCATTAAGCCATTCTTCACGACATTCCTTTGGTTGGATAAAGTTGTTTAAACCTATATGGTATGGTAGGTTCCGTTGTTGGTAAAAATCAACGATTAATTTATCCCGTTCAATACCATACTCTACCTGCACGTCGCGGTTGAAATACAGTTTTGGTTGATATAATCTTTCAATTAATTCGCTAGTTATTTGTTGTATAACATTTACTGCATAACCTTCAAATAAATATAGCTTGCTGCCTAGTTTTTGTAAATTGCAGTCTAAATTTTCTAATGATTCAAATAAAAATCTGACTCGGACCTTACCAATATCTTGCCATTGATAAAACCAAGGGTCAATAATAAAGCATGGTAAAACTATAGCGTTATTAGCACTTGCTTTTATAACACTTTGATTATCGCTTAAACGTAAGTCTCGACGAAACCAAATTATATTCACGATCAATTTCGACTTTTAAAATAATTATCCTACTATAGTGGTTTTTTAAGCTGTTACGCATTTAATTTATATAGTACTAGCGAGCAAGGTGCTCGCACTGGCATTGCTGAATCGTAATATGAAATTATGATTTCACATTGCAGGAGACGTAACACTGTTACGTCTCTACACAGGTTTCAT
>JBCBQE010000643.1:0-4375 GCA_039820385.1 Cyanobacteria bacterium J06635_10 | reverse complement strand
GTCTCGTTCTCATAACTTTAGTGTTAATACTAATAGACCCAAAGAATACTATAATCTCGAAGAGATGAAAACAGCCCAAGTAATTCACTATCATGGTGCAATGACCGATATCTTTTATTGGGATACATTCATGGAACTTCTGAATATTACTCATCCAACTGTAGCTGATTGGCTGATTAAACTCGGTCCTATCCAAAAAAATCATACTAGCTATACCTCCCGTTTATTCAGAAAATTAATAGACTACACTCGCTCCCGGGAACAAAAAGTCTATACTAAAACTCTTAAAGTAGTCTAAGAAAAATATATATTTGAGTAAAAATAGAGCAGCATAGCTAAAATCTGCTCTATTTATTTTTTGACCTCAAAAATTAATTTATCAAACTACTCGATAAATCATAAACCAGACTTTTTACAAGTTAGTTGAAACTAAAACATTCTCCTTAATTTGATAACTATCATCTTCTGCTGCTTTCTTGGCAATCATTTTTTGATAAACATCAACAATTTTTTGTGCTTTATATCCCCATTCAAATTCTCTAACTCTTTGCACTGAATTAACAGACATTTTTTCTATTAATTCTTTATCTGTGACAAATATTCCGATCTTATTTGCTATTTGTTGAGTAACGTATTCTCTAGAATCTGGGTCTATTTTGAAACCTGTTTCTTCAGTGACATATTCACCAATGCCACCATTATTTACTACAATACAGGGTAGCCCGCAAGCCATGGCTTCCAAAACAACTGCTCCTCCAAACTCTCTGACGGAGGGGAAACAAAAGACATCAGACTTTTTGTAATACTCCAATGTTTCTTGTTGCTTTATCCAACCAGTAAAAGTAACTAAATTTTCCAGACCAAATTTTTGAGTTATTGCTTCTAAATTAGCCCTTTCCGAACCATCTCCAACAATAGTTAATCTAATTTGTTCTTGAATATTTTTAGGTAACATACTAATTGCTTCGATTAGCATATCGGCTCCTTTATAAGGAACTAATCTACCAACAAATAGTAAGTCAACTTTATCGTTACTTTTAGTTTTCTCTACTGTCTGTAGAAAATCTTTGGATATACCATTTTCGTAAAATAAGCTGATTTTATGGTCACTCAAAGAGAACAATTCTTGCAAATTATTTAAGGTATATGTAGAGCCAGCTAATACCTTGTCGGCTTTTTTATAAGTATCGACATAACCCGGTATTAATGCTCTACCAATAGCCCTTAAAAAATTAAACTGAGCAAACTCTTGTTTAGCTACTTCTTGAAATCCTTTAGGAAAAGGAACTCCTCCATTTACCGGGCCCAAAATAAAAGGAGTATTTTTACATAAGTTAACTGCTTTCACCGGGTATCTAGGCATCATTGGAGTCAGTGCGTGAACAATGTCATATTCACCTTTTAATATTCCCGTTGAAAATTGTTCGTGAACTTTACGGTTAAATTCCGCATAAACCAAATAGCTTAATGCATTATATAGCGGCCAATTTGTTTTACCTGAATAAGTCAAATTAGCGACTAAATGATGGTATTTCTTGACAAAAGAACTTTCACGTATATAAATTACCTTTTGACGATCGATAATTTTATTTAAAGCATCTTCATTTCTTTCATGCGTAACTAAAGTCACGTCAACTAACTTGCTGATTGCTTCGTAATACCTGTATCCTTCTAAAGGAACAGAAGACCACTCTGGATTACATTGTTCTACGATCAGTAAAACTTTTAGCTTGTGATTATTCATAGTTGATGGCCCTGTTATGACTCTCTAAAAATAAACAGAAAATTGTTAGCGAAACTTTTGGATTGCGGTTTTAAGATAAGTTTTTTGACTTTTCATTACTATTTTTGGTTTATGTAATGGAACCGAAAGAATAGCAGTGACAAACAAAACCCAATAAATATTGGCTAAACGTAGTAAATAGCTTTCCATAATGTTATTCATTGCCAAAAATAAAAGAAAAGCAAGAGGCCATAAATCTTCAGAAGATTTAGCGTCATAAGCCCGCTTCAATGACCTCGCAAAGGCAACAAGAAAGCAAATCATAAAAAGTGTAAAGCCAATCAAACCCACATCAAGCATTAGATCAAAAAACCCATTGTGCCCGTGAGGTGCTACAAACACGTGGGAAGCTGCACCACCTACTTCTGCCGGATAACCAGTCGATCTAATCCAAAATGCACCCCTCCCATAGCCCAACCAAGGCCTATCCATAATTTTCTGTATCATTACACCCCACATCGGCGTTCTACCGCTCATAGTGTGGTCTTTTCCTAAGCCAGTTAAAATATTTACCCAATTACTAAAAACTAAAGTTCCAACGCATACTAAAACCAGAATTGAAATATCTAAGTAGATAACTGTTATTTTCCCTTGCCAACGATATTTTCCATAGAAAATTAGAATTCCTACAAGCAAAAAGTAAACAACTAAAGAAGTTTTGGAAGTACAAAGTAGAACTACTGCTAAAAATAAGGCAATACCTGAATATTTAAGAAGAAAACCTATCTTTTTACGTATCGGGGTTACAAAGCTATTCAGAGGCAGTAAATAAAATGCTAATGACCCGATAATCATCATACTGCCAAGGGTATTTTTATAATCGTATATTCCCTTCCAAGCTCCTGGATGATCTTCTGAATGTTGACCAGTAGCAGGAAATAACCCGCCAGTAATTGTACTTAAAATACCTGCTATACCAAAAGTTATAGCTATTAATTGTACCTGTTCTTTTAAGTTGAAACGGGAAGCAAAATACAAAGCAAATGAAGTCATCTGCCAAACTTCTCGTCCTTCAACATAGGTTACATCTGGAAAGTCCGACCAGATATATGATTGCAAGATCAGAATTGTTAATATCCACAAGAAAATATCTTTGCTCGCCACAGCCAAAGACTGCTTCCATCTCAAACCAACTAAAATAGTTGAAACTACCCAAACAAAGTATCTGATTCCAGATATAACTATAGCCGGAATTAATCCTGGAACCGGAGGATTTCCTGGAACTGTGCCAACACTAAAACCTCCGGAAAAGAAGGTTAAGCCTATAACTACAAAAGCTTTTTCTGCAATATCTAGATACTTCGTTTTCATAGCTAATTACATCGGGACTTTGAGGCTCAATTGCATTTTTTTTACTAACTGGTATATGAGAAAATAAAATTTTACTGTTGGATACCTGTTAACATATAATCTTTCTTTTCATGTTGTTCTTCATTCATCGCAATTAGGATAGATTCTAGAGCAAATCCCCAACTTTTCTTTCGATCGTAAAATTTTTCTTGTACTTCTAAACAAGCTTGTCTTTTTCCTTCGTAAAGTTCGCTATTTTCGTACAGTGCAAGTATTGCATCACCGTAAGCCTGAGTATCATTTGGTGGAACTTCAAACACCGCATCACCCATGTAAGATAAAGCCGGACAAACTGATGAAGTCACAACTGGACGACCTGATAAAATACTTTCACACACAACCCGATTAAATCCTTCGATAAAATCTTTTCTGGTGGGTACCACTACAATATGGGAGCGGTTAAACATTTCTCGCATTAGCGGTTTGGTACAGTAACCATGACAGATAAAATCAGCATCAACCCCAGCTTCAACGGCTGCCAAACGTAAAGACTCTAATGCTGAACCTGTTCCGCAAATATGGAAATTTATATTTTCAATGCCTTCCTTAGCAAAGCGTTTGGCAACTTCGAGTAAATCGAACACGCCTTTATTTTCCTCAATTCTACCCGCGAATAGAACGAAAAAAGGCTCTAGCGATGTAGATGCTGCCTCTAAGGAAGCGAAATAAGCCCGACGAAATGTAGGAAAGAATTCTAAAATCGGTTTATGGCTCGAGCCAGTCAGTTGAGAAATTTGTTGGGATATATCATGAGATACAGCCATTATTGCTTGACAATCCTTGGCAAAAAAATTGCGACTGAGTCCCAAAATTAATTTATCAATTTTACGTACTGGCAAATATTTACACCATAGCGTACAGTGAACCGATGGAATCACTTTGATTCCTAGTAAAGAAAACAACGAATACACAAACCAATAGGTTGTTCCGGTAGATGCGATTACAACATTTGCTCGAAAACGAATTGCACTCACAAGTAAGTGTAATCCATACCAAATTTGTCTTAAGTGATAAATAATTCCTGATGCGTTTGGTAACGGTACGGGGCGATGTTCAACAATAAAACCCTCATCTTGTACTAATTCTTTCTTCGTAGACTGTGCAATTACGTAACACGAAGCATTTAAGGTTTGACAAACTTCATAGAACTGACTTGAATAGGTTACCGATACTTGTGAAGGAGCATCTTCACCCTTAACCCAGTGCTTATAGGCATCGATCGCATTTTCTGGGCCAACAGTG
>JBCBQE010000642.1:0-4384 GCA_039820385.1 Cyanobacteria bacterium J06635_10 | reverse complement strand
ATGTTTGTACAGATATGGGGAGCTTTTATTTAACAGTAACCAACTCCCAACTCCTAACTCATAACTTCTTTTACACTATAAATTACATAGTCTTGCTGTTCTTGAGAAAGTTCTGGGAACATGGGTAAAGATAAAACTTCGTTGCAAGCTTGTTCAGCAACTGGTAATTGTCCGGGTTGATAGCCTAAACTTTGATAAACTGGCTGCAAATGTAAAGGACGGGGGTAGTAAATTGCTGTATTAACGCCACTTTCCTGCAATTTATTTCGTAAAAAATCTCTTTTACCATCCAATACCCGAATAGTATATTGATTCCATACTCCCGTTCCTCCCGGTAATTCTTGTGGGATAATAATACGGGGAACATGACCGAGAAATTCATGGTAACGAGCCGCAATTTTCTGCCTTTGCTGGTTCCAGGTATCTAAATAACGTAATTTAATTTGTAAAATAGCGGCTTGAATAGAATCTAATCTGCTATTGACACCAATTTCTTCGTAGTGGTATTTACTCTTTTGACCGTGATCTTTTAATACTCGCATCTTTTGTGCAATTTCTGCATCTGAAGTGGTAATTGCACCACCATCACCACAACCACCTAAATTCTTGGTAGGGTAAAAGCTAAAGCAACCGATGTGTCCAATGCTTCCAACTTTTTGTTGATTCCACATAGCCCCTGTAGATTGGGCACAATCTTCTATAACTAATAAATTTTTTGCATTCGCTAATTCCATCAACGCCGTCATATCAACGGGTTGTCCGAATAGATGAACTGGAATAATCCCCTTTGTGTTAGGTGTTACTGCCGCTGCGACTTGCTGCAAATCCAAATTGTAAGTAGCATCAATATCGACGAATACCGGCTTAGCACCCACAGCGCTGATCGTTTCACAGGTAGCAACAAAGGTGAAAGGTGTGGTAATAACCTCATCTCCCGCACCAATATTGTAAGCTCTTAAAGCCAAGTAAAGAGCATCCGTACCTGAATTACAAGCGATACATTCGCTCACATTTGTATAAGCAGCAAGTTTTTCCTCCAACCCTTCCACCAAAGGGCCACCAATATAACGTCCAGAAGACAAAACCTCTAAAACAGCTTCACTTACTTCTTTCGCAATAGTAGAATATTGCTGTTTGTTATCAAAAGCAGGAATAGAATTTACACCTTGTATCATGAGCTTTTTTCTTATATGAATATAGATGATAGTGCCTTTGGGACTTGTTAAATTTTTAATCGTATTTCTACTTTTATACTGTCGCCCATACTACCCTATGAATAAGACTTTCACTTAATTTTTGGCAATGTAACATCATTGTGGTTCTATCCTTGTCTACAATGTTCAACTTTCTATATTGATACATCGGTTAGCGATCTTAATCGGAGAATAAATGCACAGAATTTTAGTTGAATTTCTTGGTTGGTAGTTCCCCGCTCTTGTGCTTATTTAGACTGAAGACTGTGCAACAACGAATCTCCATCGCAAAATAATATAGTAATTTCAATAACTAATTCTGATGACGGAACTCATAGAACTCGATTTCTTAGACTTGGCTATTGCGGTAGGATTAATGGTTATGGCTATTGGTTTATCTATGTGGGAGAAAATCGGGTTAGAGTTAAATTTAGCCCTTGCTACCGTCAGAACTATCCTACAGCTATTAGTTTTGGGATATATTTTAGACTTCATTCTCGCCTTAAATAACCTTTGGGCCGTTTTGGCGATTTTAGCAGTAATGTTGACTATTGCAGCGATTGTTGCCCGAAATCGTATTACTAAGAAAATCCCTCGAACTCTACCTTTGGTGTGGGGTTCAATGTTCTTCAGTACTGCATTCACTTTAATTTACACCAATTTTCTGATAATTCAACCCGATAGATGGTTTGAAGCTCAGTACGTAATTCCTCTTGGGGGGATTGTATTAGGTAACTCCATGAATGCAGCAGCGATCGCCGGGGAACGTTTGGTCAGCACAATCAATGCAAGTCATGCAGAAATAGAAACTCACCTCAGTTTGGGTGCGACTCCGCAACAAGCAATTAAGCAGTATAAAAAAGATTCTATCCGGGCTGGTTTAATTCCCACTATTAATCAAATGATGATAATCGGAATGGTAACAATACCCGGATTTATGAGTGGATTTTTAATCACTGGGGTTGATTACAACAAAATTCCTTTCCAAGCTGCATCGGAAGCTGCATCTTATCAAATTTTACTTATGTTTATGGTGGCATTTAGCAATCTATTAACAACAATATTGCTCACAATTGCCCTTTCTCGTCAGTTTTTCAACTCCAATGCCCAATTAGTAAGATAAGGAATTATTGTCTTACTCCCCATTCACCATTCCCTATTCCCTATTCCCCATTCCCTATATCAATCAAAAGAATTCCATTCAAATGATCGATTTCGTGTTGAATAAGAATCGATAACATCCCATCAGCAGTAAGATTAAAAGGTTGAATCTCTCGGTTTAAAGCCTTCAACTTTATCAGATTAAAACGTTTGACGGTTTCTCGTCTTCCCGGAAGGCTCAAACATCCTTCACTTGAATCAATCACAAAATCTTGGTATTCAATTTCAGGATTAACCATACACAATATATCTTCAGGCTGATACGAGTGACTCCCCTCCCCTGCAATACGTTTCTGATTCAGAACAAAAACCCGCTTTAACTCTCCAATTTGAGGCGCAGCTAATCCCATGGAATCCTCAGCAAGCATGGTATCAATCAAATTTTCAACCAAAGCCTGAAAATCCCGATCGTAAACATCAATTTTAGTTGATACCTCTCTCAATAAAGGATCTGGATGATATACAAGAGACTTAACAACCATAAAAACTATCCCCCCTCTAGCTAAGCTACCACTTACCGTCTGGACATTCGGAAGTTTCAATATTTGCCTTGACTAACATAAAGCATCCACATACAGTACAGCGCTTAGCTTCGGCATTGTACTTTTTACAACTAGAGCAAATTTCTAACCTTTTTTCTACCTTACTCCTTTGCGCGAGAACTTTATCTCCGCATAATCCCTGTTTTGCTGCTTTATAGGCTTCCGAAAAAAGGCTTCGTAGCATTTTTGAGCTACTTGGATAACTTGGCGGTGATGAATTAGTCATGTTACGACTCCTAGATTTTTAAAAATAATTCTCAAGAAATCATAACATCTCAAAATATTTCTGCATGGAATTAACAGTCAAAGGACGAAATAAGATCCATAAGAAAATACTATTATTTGTATTGGTTTGTAGTAATACCATTTCTTTATAAAAATGCGCCAAATTTAGCCCATGCAGATGGGCTTTGTATTATTAGCCTCAGCCTTATAGGCTGTGGGCAATTAAGCGCAGCCTCATACAGAATTGGTATAAGTAGCTCCAGCCTCGACTACAAACATAAAATAAGTATTTAATTTTATCGTGACTTAAACTGATATTTAACAATAGATAATAAAAGTCGGTTAAAATAAATGAATTATCTTAACCGACTGAGAATAAATTTTACTTAGACAGTAACTCGTTTTAATCAACTAAAAAACGAGTTACTGGTACAAAATTAAAGAAAGCATATTCATACCATACAGTCCAAATAAAATCGCGAATCCAGGTATTACGCATTTCTGGACGAATTTGATAATCAAAAGAGGTATCGGTAGCACCTACTCTTGTCATCGCATGGTTACAACCGCAACCATGTTCCTGGAAAAACCCATGCTTAGAAGAGATACTTTGTACCATTAATTGAATGGGAAATACTTTTTGTCCATGTAAAGAAGCATCCCAAGCACGGGCATGATTTTTATCTGACTCAGAAAATCTTAATGGACGTATTTCTGAAACCTCTTCTCTATAAATAGGAGCTAAATGTACGTGATAAAAAGAAGCTGGTAGATCGTAACCGAACTCTTCAAATAAAGCTTTACCAATTTCTACAATTTGTTTACGCCCTGTATAATCTTCATCTTCAGGGGAAAGTTCTTTTTCTATTAAATCAAAATTAGGATATCTATCGATCTCGAAATCCTTACCGTAGAAATCAAGCGCTTCCCAAGCAAGACTACCAAAAATTTCGCAAAAAGCAGGCTTTAGGTGCTCAAAACCTTCAGATTCATTAAATAAATCTACATCACCGCGAGACATTTTGTGAAGAAACAACTGCGCCATGTTCACATATTCTTCAGGATTAGAAAGCTTGGTATTAGACTTACCCGTTAGAATATTTTGCCAAGATTGAGGAAGCTTATTTACAGGTGTAGCTTGTTCGCCTTTAATCTCAACAGATAATGCTTTTTTAGAGTTAGCGACTAAATCTTTCTGTGGAGGATTAAAAATAGCTTGTGGTGTCATTCTGCCTTGCTTCCTTGAGTCAAATAATTAATAAA
>JBCBQE010000641.1:0-4386 GCA_039820385.1 Cyanobacteria bacterium J06635_10 | reverse complement strand
TAAATTATATTGCTGGCGCGCCGGATGGATTAGTATTGGAAGCCGGTTTGGTGGATAGATGGATTGTGGCGACGTTTGAGGATGAGGAAGTTGCAGAAGCTGCAAAAGTTTATCAACAGCGCAAGCAGCAAAGTCAGGGATTACATTTTTTGTTAGTGCAGCCAGATGATTCTGGGATGACTTACACTGGGTTTTGGTTATTACAAGAAGTTTGATGGTTGATGGTTGATGGTTGATGGTTGATAGTTGATGGTTGATAGTTGTTAGTTGATGGTTGTTAGTTGATGTTTGATCCACAAACTAAATAAACAAACAACGTTGTACTGTACTAGTTAAAAACTTATTTGGAAAAATAGACCGGATTGTAACAATATTAACTCTAATTTAATAGATGAATTTTAAAAATTTGAAGGAGCAATTTAACTTACCTCCCCAGTATTGGATTGTTACCCTAGTTGCTTTTATCAATTCGGTTAGTTTTTCAATAATTTTTCCATTATTGTATCCTTATGCAAAGCAATTTGGACTGAATGATTTTCAAGCAAGTTTACTGACTACGGCTTATGCTTTACCTCAATTTATTGGTACGCCTATTTTAGGAAGACTTTCCGATCGTTTGGGAAGAAAACCTTTGCTGGTAGTAAGTCTATTAGGAACGGTTTTAGCTGGTGCGATCGCCGCTATAACTCCCGTAGCTTGGCTTTTCTATTTTGCTCGTATCCTTGATGGTTTAACGGGTGGAAATACTTCTATTGCCAGCGCTGTAGTTAGCGATATTACAAATCCACAACAACGTGCTAAGGCTTTCGGCATTTTTGCTGCTGTCTTCCGTTTGGGTTTTGTGGCGGGGCCAACATTAAGTTATTTAGCGCAGAAATTACCGACAATTAATGGTGTTTCTTCTCTAGGAATGAGTTTTCTTGTTAGTGCTAGTATCGCTTTATTTGCTAGCGTTTTGACTATTTTTTTTCTACCCGAAACTTTACCAGCATCCAACAAGCAACGGTTTCAAATTAGCTTGAATGATTTTGGCTTTATCAGAATTTTTCAGTCAGTAAATCGTCCGAAATTGGGAAAACTTTTTATTCTGACTTTTTTAAGCGGTTCAAGCTTTACGATTTTTACCTTTGCATTTCAGCCATTTGTGCTAAAAGTACTTAAACAAGATGCAAAAACATTAGCAATTATATTCGCTGTTGTGGGAATGCTGGGATTCATTTCTCAAGTTTTTGCACTGGAGCCACTGAGGAAAAAATTTAATCTGATTGATATTCTATTCTTGGCGTTATTTGTACGTGGAATCACCTTTTTATTGATTCCTACTTTCCCCTATATTACCGCATTTTTTATTATTATTACAATTTTTGGCTTTGTTCATTCCTTCCCTATGTCTTTGATAGAATCTATTTTATCCTTGAATAGCAACCAAAAAGAACAGGGAGAAGTATTAGGAATTAATGCATCTTATCTGAGTATTTCTAATGCTATCGGACCAGTTATTTCAGGTTTATTAGTCAGCTTTGGTTACAAAATTCCTTTCTGGATTACAGGCGTACTTACTATTCTTACAGCTTGTTTTGCTATAATGCTCAAATCCGAATTTAAATGCAAAAATAATAAATAAAAGAAGCATGAAGCAAACTGCATTTAACTATAGGATTCCTATATTTAAGAAGGTGTTTGTAAAATAATTCTGAAGAATTTGCCATAAGGCACCAATCCCGGATGGTGCTTATTTTTTATTTATAAACACGCTCTAACATGTGTTGCTTCAACTTCATAATTGATAATTGATAATTGATAATTTACTTTCTTGCCTGTTTCAACATATCAATTAAGGTATGATGAGCATCTTCAGCATTTTCTAAAGTATGGTCGAATTTGATGCGTACTGGTATCTCTTCTCCATTTACCTGAGCTTGTAAATTCATCCCTTCAGCATCAATAGAAAGCATTTGTGCTGCTGTTGTATCGGCTAAATCGCCATAAGCCTTAGCATAAAGTGCCACCGCTTCGGCATGATCTTCGTTCATATGCTTACAAATGCGATCGCTAACTTGAGTAGAAAATTCATCGGACATGACATACTCCCGAAAATTAACTTTACCAATTTTACTTTAAGGCTTTATGGAGTTGTATCCTATAGATCCCCCCCAACTCCCTAAAAAAGCGGGCGTTGCTGATGCGAAGTATGAATTAAATTTTATGGATCGCCGAAAGCTATGTAGAGACGTTACAGTGTAACGTCTCAAAATCTAAATTCCGCCACGAGGTAGGCAACGCCAAAAAGCGAGACTATAGGTAAGTTGTATTTAAAAACAATCAAAAAAAAATTAACTAGAATCTAACGTCAACTTTTATACTTACTTTATTAAGTAAATTATCCTGTATCTAATCTCGCAATAAAAGTTATTTAAAATACATTAACAAGCTAATTAAGTAATTTTACTGATGTAGCTGATTCACAAAAAAATAGACTCTTAGTAATTAATTCGTAAGCTTTGTAACATTTCCATCTTTATCCATAGAATTAACTTCATTAAACTTGTATTTGGAAAATTTTTTACATTTTC
This sequence comes from Cyanobacteria bacterium J06635_10, assembly GCA_039820385.1. GTDB lineage: Bacteria > Cyanobacteriota > Cyanobacteriia > Cyanobacteriales > Nostocaceae > Rivularia. Next base: position 1,813 of record JBCBQE010000641.1, on the reverse strand, counting down.
TTTCTGATTAATAGTAATTTCCACTGAATCAGAAATATAAAACAAATTTATTGAAGTCCAAACCCATGAGTGCAACTAGCCACCGGCGTATAGTTATTGGGGATGTCCATGGCCATTATCAAGGCTTAATGCAATTGTTAGATGCGATCGCCCCAACAGCCGACGACCAAATTTATTTTCTCGGTGATTTAATAGATAGAGGTCCCCAGAGTTCCCAAGTAGTGGATTTTGTCAAAGAAAATTCCTACCCTTGCTTGCTGGGAAACCACGAACATATGTTAGTCAAAATTCTTACAGATAAAAATGCATCTACCCCAAGCGTACAAAGATGGCTTTACAGTGGCGGGCAAGCAACCCTAGCAAGTTATAAAAGCGGTAAAATTCCTCCAGAACATCTTGAATGGTTCCAGAATTTACCTTTATATCTAGATTTAGGAGACATCTTTTTAGTTCACGCAGGTATCGATCCTGCAAAAACTATAGAAGAACAAACCGCCGAACAATTTTGCTGGATTCGAGAACAATTTCACAGCATTCAAGAGCCTTATTTTTCAGATAAAGTACTTATCATCGGTCATACTATAACCTTTACTTTTCCTGGAATTCCAGTGGGTAAAATTGCCAGAGGTGCCGGTTGGCTAGGTTTAGATACAGGTGCTTATCACCCCCGCAGCGGTTGGTTGAGTGCATTTGATGTCACAAATCGTCAGATTTATCAAGCCAACGTGTTTAAACATAATGTCCGTACTTTACCCTTAGAAGAAGCATCGGCGAAAGTAAATGTGACTTCACTAAAAGTTAGTCGCAATAGCAGCAAGTTATGGGCTTGAAAGAGATCGGAGCTTTAACTCCTAACTCTTAATTCCGCCAGCTCCGCGAGCTTACAATAATGGCCGGATATTTCGCCGATAAGCAGTTTCACTTAAGCCATCATTTCCTTTACTAGGCTGCGCATTAACCCAACCCTGAAGATATTCCACGCGATTAGCAGGTGAAGGGTGGGTACTTAAAAACGTGGGAGCAGAAGCTCTACTTTTGCTTTTCAACTTCTTCATAAAAGAAACCATCGCTTGAGGTGCATAACCTGAGTCTTTCAGTATTCTCAATCCACGTTGATCGGCATCACGCTCGGCTGCACGACTGTTACGACGGCGAAAAGCTATTTCTACACCAAGCTGGACTAATTTGCTTTCCTCAACACCTGCTGCTGTAGCCAAACCTCTGGCGATCGCAGTTTGTCTCATCTGTTTCACTACGTGTTTGCCTTCAATATGACCGATTTCGTGGCCAACTACACTTGCTAACTCAGCTTCATTTTCAGCAGCTTTGATTAAGCCAGTATTAATATAAACATACCCACCAGCAGTAGCAAAGGCATTTATACTGTCATCTTTTACTACCTGAAATACGTAAGGAATTTTCTTTCGAGTATTTTGAGCTTCTAAGCGTTTACCAATTCTTTTTATATATCGATTTATTTGAGAATTGCGGTAAAGTTTTACATCGCTTCTAATTAATTGCTGATTTATTTGCTGACCAAGCCGAATTTCTTGCCGGTCTGATATATTTGAAAGTTGAATTATTTGGGCACCTCGCAAGAGTATATCCCATATAGAAATACCTCGCGCAAGTGAAGGTGTAGTTAAGCACAAGCTTATTACTGTAACTACAGAAATTAACGGATAAAAGAATCCTTTTCGTAAAGAACGAAAATTTAAAGAAAAGCTTTTCTTTTCCATTGTCATCAAATTCAAGGAGGTTTTTAGAAGAACATAAATTCTAGGACGAACAATAGCTTTATAAGTTGCAGGTT
>JBCBQE010000640.1:0-4389 GCA_039820385.1 Cyanobacteria bacterium J06635_10 | reverse complement strand
TGAACAATTATTTGATTTTTGTCAGCTAAATAAGGATTTCCGCATTGAACGAAAAGCCAATGGAGAAATTATAATTATGTCCCCTACAGGTTCGGAAACTGAAGAACGTAACTTTGATTTAACAGGACAATTATGGTTATGGACTAAGCAAGACGGTACTGGTGTAGGTTTTGGTTCAAGTGGTGGTTTTACATTGCCATCGGGTGCTGTACGCTCCCCGGATGCCGCTTGGATAAAAAAAATAGATTGGGAAGCAATACAATTAGAGCAACGTAAAAAATTCGCTCCGATTTGTCCGGAATTTGTGGTTGAATTGCGCTCGGAAAGCGTACGCGAAGCGCATGCCCTTTGGGCTTATAGTTTAAAGGTTTTGCAAGATAAGATGATTGAATATATTAATAACGGTGCGAAACTTGGATGGTTGATTGATAGAAAAGAACGTAAAGTTTATATTTATCGTCCAGATATTGCGGTTGAGGAATTAGATAATCCGTCAACATTAAGCGGTGAAGATATTTTATCTGGTTTTGTGTTGGATTTAAGTAGTATTTGGTAGATATTTTGCTTGTTAAATATAAGGAATAGAATAATACATTTAATTCAATTTTAGGATAATCAATTATATAAAGTGATTAGATTAAAAGCCCTCAGACGACGATCTTAGGACTACAAAAATAAAGTTGTTGTAGCGATGTGAAATTATCGTTTCTACTATCAGCAATACCTAAAAGCATGTCTTTTTATAGAGTGACTCAATTTACCGATTCTTTCTAGCGATATAAGACAAAGATTAGTCATTAATGCAAATATATTAATTATGGATACTGTAAAAAAAACTCACTATTCTTAATCGGATTCGTAAAGTCAGTCGGCTGATGGATACTGCTATCGGTATCCCCGGCACAAAATTCCGCATCGGATTGGATCCAATTATTGGTTTAATTCCCGGTGCTGGAGATATGATCGGTACGGTAATTTCAGGTTACATTATTTATCTCGCAACTCGTGTTGGTGTATCGCAAAATAATCTCAAAAAGATGATTTTTAACGTTGGTTTGGAAGCAGTTATTGGTGCTGTACCGTTAATTGGCGATGTGTTCGATGCTTTCTATAAATCTAATATTCGTAATTTAGCGATTTTGGAAGAACATATTTTAGCAACGGAACCAGAACTTGAAAAAGTTGATGCGGAGTTATCAAATAAAACTCCAGTATTATCAGCTTAAAAGATGGTTATTAGTTGAATTATTGCACGATTGTAAATATTTTAGATTACTCTAGAGACGCGGTTATGTGAGTGTCTCTACATTTTTTTATGGTTTACCGTACTGATATTTTTACAGTTAACCGAACATAATATATTCTACTTATAATTGGTCGGTTTTCTTCATTTAATTTGTGATAAAAACCGAATTTACACAAGCTTATAGCTTCATTAATATAGTAATCAAAGCAAACAACTAATACACACAGCAGAGGTTAATTAATATGGCTTTATCACGTTACAACCCTTGGCAAGAAATGAATGCTTTGCAAAGAAGCTTCAATCGTTTATTCGATGATATGCTTACTTCTGATAATTCAGATTTTAGTAATTTTTCCAAAGTTCCAGCGGCTGAGTTATCGGAAACCGACGATGCTGTAAACTTGAAATTAGAAGTTCCAGGTATGAATGCAAAAGACTTGGATATTCAAGTTACCGAAAATGCCGTTTCTATTAGAGGAGAGCGCAAGGAAGAAAATACAACCGAAGAAAACGGTACTAAAAGAAGTGAGTTCCGTTACGGTAGGTTTGAGCGCGTAATTCCTTTACCAGCACGCATTCAAAATACCGATGTTAAGGCTGATTACAAAGATGGTATTTTGAACTTGCATTTACCTAAAGCTCAAGAAGAAAAAAATAAAGTAGTGAAAGTTAACCTTGAGCAAAGTAATGCATAATGCAAAGGTGCTAACAATATGTTTTGGGTAGTTGAATAACAAATTAGCCCTGTTGCTTTCATGCAACTGGGTTTTTTATTTTGTAATATTTTTAAATCTTAAAATAGCGAAATATTATTTTATGTATACTATTACAATTTTATAATTAAAAATATTGGAAGTTAATTGAGATTTAATTTATAACTGCTATATTAAAAATTATTTGGTGACCTAGAACTTTGGTAATATTCGATAATGTAGTATTGAATTTCTAATTCCAACGTCGAAAATATGCTTTTCAAGTCTCTAACCTATTTGGCGGGTTCCCATGGGAATTTTTTTAGGAGAAAAAAATTTCCATGGGTGCCCTTGACTTTCTTCAGTCTGACTTCCCTTCTAATATCTTGTCAAGATGCCAATGGTTTTACTCGAAATGATTGTCAAAAAGGTTCTGGATATAATGCTTATCTGATAGGTTATTATACGGGTAAAAATTCTTTACAAAAGGAATCTGTAAATGTAAATAAACTGTATCGCTATTGTTATATGCAAGGATATTTTGATGCTTTAGGATAGGATTTACTAAAAAATATTTTGACCAATTATTCCTTGATGGTACAAGCCCCTAAATTGATTTATGGGGATTTTATGTTAATTCTAAATTCTAAATTCTAAATTGACTCTTATTTTATTAATTCTTGGGGGAACTCAAGAAGCTTCACAATTAGCAAAACAAGCTGGCTTACTACCTGATATTGAAGTAAAATTATCTCTCGCAGGACGTACTCGTCAAGCAGTAGCATCTAAAAATACCCGTGTTGGTGGTTTTGGTGGTGTCGCGGGTTTGACTCAATATCTGCAAGAAGCAAAGATTGATTTACTTATCGATGCTACACACCCTTTTGCGGCGCAAATATCTGAAAATGCTGCTATAGCGGCAAATCAATTAGGATTACCAAGGTTGATTTTAGTTCGTCCTCCATGGGAACCTGTTATTGGGGATAAGCCCTGGATAGAAGTTGAAAATATACCAGCAGCAGCAGCAATTTTACCGAGTTTTGCTCGGCGAGTATTTTTAACTATTGGCAGACAAGAAGTCACTGCTTTTGCACAACTTGAAAATATCTGGTTTTTGATGCGAGCGATCGAGAAACCTTCTCCAGATATTTTACTACCAAAAGGTCTGCTTTTACTCGATCGAGGGCCCTTTGATAAGGATATGGAAAAGCAATTATTGAAAAAATACAATATTGATACCGTTGTGAGTAAAAATAGTGGCGGCGATGCAACAAAAGCTAAAATTATTGCTGCACGAGAGTTAGGTGTGAAAGTGGTGATGGTGAAACGCCCCATACTTCCCCAAGGGGAAAAAGTAGAAGATGTGGAAGCAGCTTTGGAGTGGTTGAAAAGATTTTAGATTTTAGATTTTAGATTTTAGATTCAAATATAACTACTGTTACGTCTTCACCGTTTAATTCTTCAGCAATTATCGATTCAATGATATTCCAATCTCCTCGCGCTAATCCCGCACCAATTTTTGGTAAACCGATTTTTTTTCCCGAATAGTTTTCTTTCAACCAATGCATACAGCTACGAATCGCATCGTAATCAACTAAAACACCTTTACCACGCCAGTGGTATTGTGTATATGCGTTAACCACATCGCAAGTGCCATTTTTCACTCCACAAGTTGCAAAGGAACAAGTTCCTAATTTATTTTTATCGCCTTTTTTTGTTGCACAATCTACCGCATATGCTTCCGGAAATTCGAGTTTGATAGTTTTAGCGATACCCGCACCCATGGTACACATACAGTTGCAACCGTGGACTATAACTTCAAAATTTCCTGAAGAAGGCTAGTTGGATTAAATCGCCTTTTATGCATTGCATTTGCCAATCGAATATTGCTCAATTAAAATGTAGAGACGCTCATAGTATCGCGTCTCTACAACAGTTTCAGTTATCCAATTAATTTTGAAGCGTTAAATTTTGATCGATTAACCACCAGCAACAGCAGGAACAATACTAACTTCGTCGCCATCTTTTAAAGGTGTTGCTGCACCATCTAAAAAGCGGATATCTTCGCTATTTACATATAAATTTAAAAAGCGGCGCGGTTTTCCCGATTCGTCACATAAACGTGCTTTGATACCGGGGCAAGCTTTTTCTAAAGAATCAAACAGTTCGGTAACTGTGCTACCGTTACATTCTAAAGTAGCTTGATTATTAGTGAATTTTTGAAGTGCTGTTGGAACGAGAACTTTTACAGACATATCTTTAAAATTGAAAATGGGAAATGAGAATGGGAAGATGGGGGAGAGGAGCCACTCCGTTGCGGAGGTTTCCGAGCCAGTGCGTTGCGCGGGTCCCCCGCGTTGTAGCAACTGGCGTTCCGTTGTAGGAAGTGGCTCCTCTCCCCCATCTTCCCATTCTCATTTCCCATTTTCAATTTTAAAGATATGTCTGTAA
>JBCBQE010000639.1:0-4396 GCA_039820385.1 Cyanobacteria bacterium J06635_10 | reverse complement strand
GTTAGTTACTCAAGCTGAAAAGGAAACGAAGGGTGCTGAAAAGGTAGCTTCCATCTTAGTCGAACAAGAAGATATTTTGGCTGTTGTGGGTCATATGGGCAGCGATGTTACTCTCGCTGCTGCTCCTAGATATAAGGATGAATTAGTAGTGATTTCTCCATCAAGTACCGCTATAAGAGAAAAAAATGACTCTTGTACTCCTTATGAAAAAGATGATTCGGTTTGTTTTAATAAGAATGTGTTTAGAGTGACTTTAAATGACTCTAAAGCAGCATCTTTTCTTGTTAGAGCAATATTAACCAAAAATAATAACTCAGCTCAAAAAATAGAAAGAGTAGCTATCGCATACGATGCTAAAAGTACCTATAGCAATTCTTTTAAATCTGCTTTTGAAAAAAAATTTGAGTCGGAATTTGGAGTAGATTCAATTTCAATAGAAGATCAATGTGATTTTTCTAAAGGCAACTATAACGGTCAGGAATGTTGGGATACTGTATCTAATAAAGTTCAAGCTATATTACTAATTCCTGGGGAACTTTCAACAGCAGTCAAAGTAACAGAAGACATCATTGCAGCAAATTACGATTCAAAAAAAGGCTCTCGCTTATTCTTATTAGGTAGTGATACTATGTATCAAGAAAATTTTGTTGTAAGTAAAGGCGAAGCAAGGTCAGATACTAAAGGAATGCTGATTCCTATTACATGGCATAGAACAATAGAGAATAAATGCAGCGAACAAGATAAAAAATTAGAGTTAGAGTGTAAAGCCGCGCAAATTTTTCACAGTAAGGAAAAACTAGAAGAGAAAAGTCCACTTGCTATTAATTGGCGCACGGCTACATCCTATGAAGCTACAAAAGCTATTCTGAATGGCTTGAAAATAGCTCAGGAGAGTAATGAATATTGTGGCAAACGTTGGAGTCTTGAGCGTATTAATCTTCGTGATTGCTTGAGAACAAAACTTAAAGATGTGTTAGTATCTGATGATTTTAATAATATGCAGATCAGAGGAGCTACCGCTATTATCCAATTTCAAGATGGTAAAGGTAATGGTGAAATCTTTGGTGAACGTGAATTAACTAAAGATTTAGGTGTAGTAGTCGAAGCTAGAAATAAAAACTTCTATACATTCCCTCTCAAAGAAATAAACTAGACTTTTGGTAAGAGCGATCGCCTGTAGGGTGGGCGAAATTTCAAATACCTGAAACATCTGCTAACTAACTGATTTGCCCACCACCTATTAGATTTATGTGAAATGCGATCGCTCATCTAAGATACAAAATATCGACTTCTAATATGAGAACATATATGTTTGTCGTTGTAGTCGATAGAATTTATGGATGACGTAATTATCGCAGTCGTTGCTGCAGTTGCTGGTGTGATAGCAACTGCTCTAATTCAATTATTAAGTGATTCGTGGTCAAATAGAGAAAATTACAATCTTGGTGGACAATGGCATTCATCTTCATGTTCATCAGCAGATCCGAGTAAAGTCATTATGGATAGAGTTGAACTTAAAAAAACTCCTACAGGTATAAAAATTAGTAATCTAGATGACCCCGATGGCATCAGCTACGTTGGAACAGCGAAAGTTTTCAGAGGGCGCTATCTGATCGGTCAATGGAAGTCGATTCAAAGAGGTGCGACCAATTCTGGACCATTTTTTTTTACTATTTCTCCCAAGGGTGACATGATGTACGGTTATTTTGGAGAACAAAGATATTCTGGTGAATCAGTACACCTGGGATGGTGTTTAGGTCGTACCAAAAAAGCTTTAAATAAAGCAGTGGTGCTTCTCGAAGATAGCACTATCACACAAGGACGAGATTCTATTCAGAACTAGATTTTTAACTGTTCCCTTAATTCCTCTACATTCTTAACCTCATCCCAATCAATACCCGCAGCTTCTAGAAAGTCGATCGCAACACCGATAAGATGCTGTGGGTAAACTCGCTCTGATGGTGGTACGGGTTCGGTATTGTTATGGCATATAGGCGTTTGTATAGCAACGGAGAAATTTTGGTCGCTAAGGAAAATTAAAGTTCTGAAACCCCTATAAATAAAGGAGTTCAATTTTGAGGGTCAAATTTACTGGCGATCGCTTCTAACAAAAATAATTGTTCTTCAGTAAGTGTCCCACTTTAGACCTTTACTGGGACAGTTTTTTTATAAAAGCATTGGTATATATTCATTACAGACGACAAGAGATTTAATCTCCAATAACTGTAAGTGGGACAGTTTAGATCAAAAAATCTCTTAGCGACCAAAATTTCTCCGTTGCTATACAAACGCCATATATGAAAATTAAAGCGGATTGCCTAATAGATCGATGCGATCGCTCATCTCTTCAATCGCATTTTGCCAACGTTCAAGTTTTGTTGAACTAGGAATTTCATAACCTTCACATTCCCTTAGTTCCTCGTCCGCTTTCAAATATCTTTGCTCGAAATCGTCTAATTTTCCTCTGATTGTTTCTAATTTATCAGTTAGTTCTAATATACTATCTGATAACTCTAAGACAGGATATAACTCTTCTGGGTACTCCTGGTCTTCTTCTAAATCAAAATCGTTAATCATGGCTTTTCTTCTCCTAAGTAATCAACTTCTCCAGCTTTGCTAATAACGATTTCGTTTTTTAGCTCAATCGTGAAATAACGAAATGACGATTTAGCCATGATGCTTAGACCAAAACTCAAATATCTCCTGTAGAAGATCGACTTGAGTTTTACCATAAGTGGCAGCAGCAATTTTAAAATCTCTTTTGAATGTGGTCGGCACTTTAAAATTCAGATTGGCTAACTCTCCTGGTTCTGGCTTTTTCAAGTTAGCTTTGATCTCTTTTTGATTAGGTGGCTCACCTTTATTAGATTTTTTACGGGGTGGTGGTGGTGGTTTTGCCATTTTATGACTGCTCCGTAATCCTATTGATAATATCTTGTACTATTTCGTCGGCACGTTTTCTCAAGGAGAGATAGGATACTTCAGAAATTGCTTTCCCTTCATCACTAGCACGGCGGTATGCTGTTTTTTCTGGAAGCGATCCAGCTAGGGTTGTATATCCCGCTTTGTGGATATAACTACGTGCTTCATCGATTTCATTTGCCCTTTCTCCTACTCGACAAAGAGCAAGAACAATATTGTCATTGGGAATCTTTGCTGCGATCAGCTCATGGGCTAGAAGTACAGTAGGTCTTAAATCATCTAGGGATAATCCTGTTGGTAAGATAACCAAATCGCTCTTTTGAGCAATTTCTAAAGATGCCTTAGTAGAATGAGGCGCACCATCAAAAATCATTAAGTCATGCACTTCTGCGTGCTTAAGTGCTTGGTTTACTGTACGGAAGGATTCAACGGCGACATAAGGTTGAATTTCATTAATCTCTCTTCTTTTTTTCCAATCATTACTTGTCCCCTGGGATATATCCATATCGGCAATTTTGACATCCCATTTGGCGATCGCATATTCCCTAGCTAAGAGACGAGAAATAGTACTTTTTCCTACGCCTCCTTTTTGGGAAATGACCCCTACAAATATGGTCATCGTTATTTCGTCCTTTCGTTATTTCGTCTTTTCGTTATTTACTAAGTAATTATACCTTTACTCTTTTCTGGCGGAATCTTTTTACTTGTTTAATTAATAATCAAGATTTTGATAACGATTTCGTTATTTAACGATAAAACGTATTCACTAAAAAACGATGTAGCGATTTCGTTATTTAACGATAAAAAGATTGAAGTAATTGTGAGCGTCAAAAGCCCATCAAAGGGTTTATGAACTACTCTTAGTCATAGTAAAGGTGAGTCAATAAACTACAGAAAGGAACACAAGAATTGAACTCTCTAAATTCTTGCCGAACAATCCTTATGCTCCTATCTACTTTTTCCAAGGCTCGAAAATTTACTGGTCATCTTAGCTAATTTGAAGCGATCGCATTGTAAGTAACTCGTAGAACTACAAAATAATTCATATCGTTTCGGGGTGTTTCTGGGCTTCGGTGGCGAATTCTGTGATGTGGGTCATAAAAATTTGTAAGAGTAATACATATTATATATATAAGAAATAAATTTTTTTTAAATAAAATTGCCACTATGACCCAGAATTCTGTACCTACTAATGCTGTCCGTCCCGATGAGTTGATGACCGAGCTTGGTATTAAAAAGGATGCTTACTACAAAGACTTAAAGTATTTAGATATCACTCCAGACAAAGATTCTGAGGGTAAAAGTTATCTGACAATCGAACAAGCTAATGAAATTAGAGGCTTAAGAAGTCACGTTAAAATAACAGGAAGTAGGAAGAATTATCAAAGTAGTTCAATTGTTAAAGTTGATGATAGTAACGAATTAGTTTCTAATAATAACGAAGCTCAAAATGATATCTATGTTAATGCGGAAG
>JBCBQE010000638.1:0-4396 GCA_039820385.1 Cyanobacteria bacterium J06635_10 | reverse complement strand
GTATCTTTGACAATGCGGAAAGAAGGAGATGAAGAAAACTATGAATAACATGTTTAGTAAACTTCTGCCTTGGACACAGAGTAAACATCACTGGTCGAATAAAGTAGGCGTTCATAAACGAATCGAAATCAAAGGAACTAATAACCAAGTTACCATCGGAAGTGGCACTATTTTATATAACTTACAAATTATCATTTATGGTAACAACAATAAAATTTCAATCGGAAAAAATTGTCATATCGGTGGCTTTATGGAAATGTTTGGTAATGGTAATGAAATTATCATTGGCAGTCAAACAATAATTTCAGAGAATGTGCGTCTCACTGCACATGAAGGAAAACACATCAAAATTGGTGAGGAGTGTCTAATAGCTGATTTCACTGATATCCGTACAACAGATAGTCATTCTATTTTGAATGCGGATGGTGAACGGGTTAATCCTGATGAGAGCATCGAGATTGGCGATCGCGTTTGGCTCACCCGCGAAGTAATGATATTAAAAGGTACAATTATTGGTTCTGATTCGGTGATTGGGACTCGATCGATCGTTACCAAAGAAGTTCCATCTAACGTACTGGCAACAGGCATTCCTGCCAGGGTAGTGCGGGAAAACATCTCTTGGTTGGTTGAATCCATATAGTTTTTCTGTAATCACACCTAAAATTACGCGGGAGAACTCACGCCTCCTATATATAATCCAGAGCGATAAGCCCCAAGGGCATGGGAAGAGCGTAGGCTGTACTGCGTGCGGCCGATCGCAATTCCTTATTACTCCTAACTCCTAACTCCTAATTCCTAACTCCTAACTCCTAACTCCTATTCACCAAATCCAATATCCGATGCGCCATTTCTAATTTAGAACACATGGGAATCTCAACTTTTTTTCCTTGCCTATCTATATACACAGCCTTATTCGTATCGCTACCAAATCCACTACCAATTTCATCTATCGGATTAGCAACAATTGCATCTAAATTCTTTCTTTGCAACTTCTCATAAGCAGGAGTCACTATATCCCCTGTTTGTGCGGCGAAACCAATCAATTTTTGATGCTGCTGTTTACAACTCGCCAATTCGGCAATAATATCTCCTACAGCCTCTAAAGGTAAACTTTCCGGAAGTGCCCCCTTCGGTAACTTCTCTGAACTATATTCCCTTGGCTTTACATCCGCCACAGCCGCCGACATGATAATAACATCTGCATTACTGCAATATTCCATCATCTGCGATCGCATTTCGGAGGCAGTATCTACAGTTATACCCCGCACCCCTAAAGGAAAATCCCAACTCGCTGCACCGCATACCAAAGTCACATCCGCACCACGATGTAACGCCGCACGTGCTAAAGCTAAGCCCATTTTACCAGTAGCCGGATTGCCAATAAAGCGTACTGGATCTAAATATTCTCGGGTTCCCCCGGCACTAATTAATACCTGTTTCCCTTCCAAATCTTGCTTTCCCCCAGTTTGCAACAACGACTGTACGTAAGCAACAATTTCCTGGGCTTCTGCCATCCTTCCCGCACCAACTCTGTCGCAAGCTAACAACCCCGATGCCGTTTCAATACCATGAAAACGACTAAAAGTCAAAACTTTTTGCCAATTTCGTTTTACTGTTTCCTGCTCCCACATGTCGGTATTCATTGCCGGTGCAAGTAAAATTGGACAAGTGGAAGCTAAAACAGTATTTAATAATAAATTGTCAGCTATTCCATAGGCTAACTTTGCCAAAGTATTCGCCGTTAAGGGGGCGATTAACAAGATATCCGCCCATTCTCCTAACTCTATATGTAGGGGACGAGAGTTAGCTGGTTGCCAAAAATCCTCATCAGTATAAGCACGGTGACGAGAAAGGGTAGAGAAAGTTAAAGGTGTAATAAACTGTTGTGCACTATTGGTAAGAATTGTCCGTACTTCCACCCCCGATTTAAACAGAGTAGAAACAACTTCACAAACCTTATAAGCAGCAATACCGCCAACAACACCAATAAGTACCCGTTTAGACATTTATCAATTATCAATTATCAATTATCAATTATCAATCTCTCCTAGGCAAGGTTTTGGCTCCACAAGCCATATTCAGCAAGCACTCCTAATATCAAAAAACTTGGTATAGGGCAGGTTTCGGCTCGTGTTTCCTTGAGAGTATTTAGTTTCAATTGATAATTGATAATTGTTCATTGATAATTGTTTATGCTTCGTCGTAAGGTTCTAAATCCAAAAGATGGATATAGGATTCTACCAATTCGGGACGTTGAAACGCAACTGCTCGCAGTAAATGCCAATCGTCCAAACCTTCAAAAGCATTACTGTAGTTATCTAGTTCCAAACGTGTCGCCAATTTATCCACCTCTTGTGCAGTCATGGTGGCGATATCGGTTTTAGAAATAGTCAAAGTCTTCATTATTTAGCCCCTCCCGTAAGTAGCAACACCATCCAGCATAGGTTTAATTGCGCTTAACGCAGTCACCTAATATATATTACTCATTAGTAGACGTGAATTACGTGAATTTTCTTCCGGAAATTTACCGTACTTTGTAAAGCTTTTGTAACCTTACTTAATTCAGGTTGCTGACAATAAAAGTACGTGCGACATCCAGCATTTGAGAACTAATTTGATGTCCTCCATCAAATTCATGATATTCCAAGGGAACTGCTCGTAATTCTAATACATCTCGTGTTTTTTGAGCAGCGCTTATAGGTACAATTTCATCTTGTTTCCCATGCATAATTAACACTGGCGGGAGAAAATTTTGACGAGGAGTTGCAAAATTTTGCATATCTGAATGTAAATACCCACTCATAGAAATTAAACCAGAACAAGGCAACTTTAATCCTACATCTAAAGTCATTGCTCCTCCTTGAGAAAAACCACTCAAAATTGTTTGCTTTAAGGGTATACCAGTACTATTCTCTAAAGATTGCAAGCAATCGATTAGCAATTTCCGACTTTCTGCTAACCCTTCATACATATTATCCCTACTCAAGTCGTACCATGCTCTACCGATGGGGGAATGAGGATGAGGAAAAGGTGCATTAGGGAATACAAAATAATATTCCGGTAACTGTAAAAAAGGTACTATTGATGCCACATCTTCTGCATTTGCACCCCAACCGTGTAAAATCACGATTAATCCTTTAGCGGCAGTTTCCCCGGTAGTTGGGGGTACCTCGATCGAATCCAAAGCGTTAGCCATCAGTCAATATAATTTGTAATTCCGGTAGATGCCTTCAATCTGAAAATACTATGCGGCGCTTATAGGCGCAGGTTATGTAAATGTCAAGGGTTCCCATGAGATTTTTTTTCTGCTAAAAAAATTTTCATGGGTGTCCCTCAAGGCACTCATTACTTCACAAAAAATAATATAGGTTGCCTACAGTAGTCTATAGCAAAAAACAAGATATAAGATGCAAATTATGCAACCGGAAGAAAAGAAATTTAGCATCTCGCAATAATTTTTGGTATTTTTAAGTGCCTGGTTGGTCTTAAAATACTATGACCAAAAGAATTTTAGATTTTAGATTTTAGATTTTGGATTACAAATGGTTGAGGGACCCCGGCGTTTTAACTATGGAAATAATCTGAAATCGTAAATCCCGGCATCCAAGGGGCCCCTAAATTTATTTATGGGGACAATCTAAAATCGTAAATCCAAAATCCAAAATCGTTTGACCCGTAACCGATCAATTAAGATTGCAGGAAAGTTATAAATTATGGCGCGTCTAGCACTGCTGAGTGTATCTAACAAAACAGGTTTAGTCGAACTTGCTCGAAGTTTACAAGAAGAGTTTAACTTTGAATTTATCAGCAGTGGAGGTACGGCGAAAGTTTTACAAAATGCCGGATTAACTGTAACTAAAGTCGCCGATTATACGGGTTCTCCGGAAATTTTGGGTGGGAGAGTAAAGACTTTACATCCGCGAATTCATGGCGGTATTTTAGCTCGGCGAGATAATTCTCAAGATGTGGCGGATTTACAAGATAATCAAATTCGTCCAATTGATTTGGTAGTTGTAAATCTCTATCCCTTTGCAGAAACTATTGCCAAAGCTGGGGTAACTTTACCCGAAGCCATCGAACAAATTGATATCGGTGGACCGGCAATGTTAAGAGCATCAGCAAAAAACTTTGCTCATCTTACAGTATTATGCGACCCGGCGCAGTATGAAGAATATTTACAGCAGTTGCGTCAAAATCACGGTGAAGCGTCTTTAGAATTTCGTCAACAGGCTGCTCTAAAAGGATTTTTGCACACTTCTGAATATGACCAAGCTATTTCATCTTACCTCAGCACTCACCTCCCCCCTGCAAGCGGGGGGGATACAGGGGGGGTTTCTGCAAGCGCAGGAGATACAGGGGGGGTTTCTGCAAGCGCAGGAGATACAGGGGGGGTTTC
>JBCBQE010000637.1:0-4401 GCA_039820385.1 Cyanobacteria bacterium J06635_10 | reverse complement strand
ACAGTGAACAGTGAACAGTGAACAGTGAACAGTGAGCAGTTAAGAGTGAATTTTTTGTGATTATTCTTTTGTTAAGCGGGATGATTTAATAATTGAGAACAACATTTTAGATATTTCATCTGCATCTGTATGAATACTATTAAATGCTGCTTGAGAAATATAGTTTGTATCTTTAAGTAAGTTGAGCCAGTATTTTGTTTCTAAACATTCTTTGTATGCAATTGAAATTTTTGCAGAAAAGTCGGATTTTGAAATTGCACCATTTGCTTCTGCTATATTTGCTCCAATACTAGTTCCACTCCTAAGAAGTTGTTTAGATAAAACAAATTCTGTTTGATTAGTCGATAAATATCTATAAGCATTAACTACCCGAATCGCAAACTTATAGGCTTTTTCATAAACTTGACTTTTACTAATCATAACTAACCTTATCTTAATTACTACTCACTATTAACAGTTAACTGCTCACTGCTCACTGCTCACTGTTAACTGTTAACTGCTCACTGTTAACTGTTAACTGCTCACTGTTAACTGTTAACTGCTCACTGTTCACTGCTCGTTATCATTTTATTTTACCGGAATCTCAATCATAAACTCAGTTCCTTTTCCAATTTCAGAATTAAAATTTAAATGTCCATAGTGTCTTTCTACGATAATTTCTCGCGCAATTGATAAACCTAATCCCGTACCTTTTCCTACACATTTTGTTGTGAATAGATTTTCAAAAATTCTCTCTTGAATTTCTTCAGGAATTCCTAAAGCATTGTCTGCAATTTTTATGAATACATTTTTACGTTCTTCGGTTAAAGTTGTAGAAATGATAATTTGATTGGGATTTGCTTCTATTTCTTCAAATGTTCTTCCTTGATTAGATTCTTCCAAAGCATCAATAGCATTAGCTAATAAATTCATGAATACCTGGTTTAGTTGTCCTGAATAACATTCAATTAAAGGTAGCTCGCCATAGTTTTTTATAACTTTGATTTCAGGGGAAAATTCCGATGCTTTTAAACGGTGTTTGAGAATTAAAATAGTACTATCAATACCTTCGTGAATATTAAATAATATTTTATTTTCCGTATCTCCTCTTGAAAAAGTACGTAAACTAGTACTAATTTTACGAATCCGTTCCGAACCAACTTTCAGAGAATTAAATAGTTTTGGTAAATCTTCCCGTAAGTATTCTAAATCGATTGATTCGATTTATTCTTCAATTTCCTCTTCTGGATTGGGATAATATTTTTGGTATAAGTTAATAAGTTCTAATAAATCATCTACATACTCCCGTGCCATTTTTAAATTACCCGCAACAAATCCAACCGGGTTATTAATTTCGTGTGCAATTCCTGCAACTAAATTGCCTAATGCCGACATTTTTTCACTTTGTATTAATTGCAGTTGGGTTTTTTGTAGAGTTTCTAAGGCTTCAGCTAATTTGACAGATTGTTCTTCAATAGTAGTAAAATCATTGTACGATCGCAAAGCCACAACGGTTGTAGTAATCAGCTTTTGTCTGGTAAGTTCAACTTTCAGTTTATAATCGTTGATATCATAGTTAATAATTACCGACTCCTCCGGTGCTTCTCCAGGTTGCCCAGTACGTAAAATAATTCTGACTCGTTTATTTTTTAATTCTTCACGAATATACTTTACTACTTGTAAACCAGCATCGTTGCTATCCATGACCACATCCAGTAAAATCAATGCAGTATCTGGATTCGCAGTAATAAATTTTTTCGCTTCTTGACTGGAATAAGCAGAAAAAAAAGTTAAGAGTTTATCATCAAAAGTAAAGTTTTTTAAAGCTAATTTGGTTACTTGATGTACTGTGGGTTCATCATCCACAATCATAATTTTCCAAGTCTCCAATTTGGATGTATTTAGCGTAATATTATCGGTTTCCTCTTCTGACTCGAACAATACAACATCATCATCCATTTCAGAAAAATCAAGATTATTAACTGTCATATATAGAATTCCTAATTTATTTGTTCAAAAATCTTGGTAAACTTTTTGTTATTTATTCCCTATCTCAAGGTATAATTATGGCTTCGCCACGCTGCGCGAACATTAATCAAACCGGATTTCTATAGTCGCAATGCCGGTTGGGAATAATCTATATTAATTATTAGTATATTTGACGCATCCTTGATTTAAAATTCCCCATCTCAGATGTAGGAACATTACTTACGCTTTTTATACTGCGCAATTGATGAGTATTCAATATTTTCAGTCATGCCACCTACTCATAAACAGGAAATGTAGAGACACTTCACCAAGTGTCTCTAACAGTAATAGATATGAGAAGTATTTAATCGACAAAACACAGAGGTAATGTGATTATAAATATTGTTCCCAAATTTACCTCACTTCTAACATCAATTTGGCCTTGAAGTTTTTGAGTAATTAGGTTATAGACAATATGTAAGCCTAATCCAGTACCGCCTTTACTTCTGGCAGTGGTAAAGAAGGGTTCAAAAATTTTGCCTAAATTATTTGGGGGAATGCCACAACCATCATCGCTGTATTCGATAGAGATTTCATCCTGTTGTTGGCTAATTTGGAAACGTATTTGTCCTTTTTCTCCCGGTTGATAAGCGTGATTGAGAGAATTCATCACTAAATTTGTCACAATTTGTGCTATAGCTCCGGGATAAGTATCAATTTCAATGTTATTATCGCCTTCTACTGTGAAAGTCAGAGCAGTATATTTGAATTTAGGTGCCAGGCTTGATAAAATTTCTTTAATATATGGTTCGATCGCAAAACTGCGTCTTTCTAGATGGGAAGAATCTACAGCTACTTGTTTGAAGCTTTGAATCAAATCTGAAGCGCGGTTGAGGTTGTTTAAAATCAAGGTGCTAGTTTCATTAGCGATTTCGAGATAGTTATTTAAAGATGAGCGTTTTAGTTTTCCTTGGGTGAGTGCGTTGTTAAAGGATTGAGTTTCATCTTTTAAAGTGGAAGCTGCGGTGATACTCGTACCCACGGGAGTATTGATTTCGTGTGCCACTCCCGCAACAAGACTACCTAATGCAGCCATTTTCTCGGATTCTACAAGTTGTTTTTGGGTAGCTTTTAAATCGAATAGAGTTTGAGAAAGTTGTTGAGTGCGTTGTGCTACTTTTTGTTCGAGGGTATTGTAAAGAGTGGCGTTTTTGATGGAGATGGCTGCTTGAGAGCAAATTAGTTTGAGTAATTTTAAGCGTTGTGCGGGGAAAGCTGCAGTGGTAAGATTATTCTCTAGGTAAAGAATAGCGATTAGTTTACCTTGATGCAAGATCGGAATGCATAAAACAGATTTAGGTTTTTGCTCTATAAAATAGGAATCATCAGTAAATTCAGTACTGGTATTAGCTTCATCGAGTAAAACATCTTTATGGGTTCTAGCAACGTAATTTATGACT
Source organism: Cyanobacteria bacterium J06635_10 (assembly GCA_039820385.1). Taxonomy (GTDB): domain Bacteria; phylum Cyanobacteriota; class Cyanobacteriia; order Cyanobacteriales; family Nostocaceae; genus Rivularia. The sequence continues at coordinate 994 of JBCBQE010000637.1, read as the reverse complement.
GAAATTGGTAAATTATGAGAATTTTTAATGGGAATTGACTGTTTTGTTTCGATTTTTTTATCAGGATTTATTACTGCTTCAACAAGTAATTTTCCATCACTGACAAAAATCAAATATCCTGTTTGCGCTCCTGCATTTTCAATGACAATTTTCATAAATTTGTCAATCAATTTTGCTAATTGAATTTCGTTAGAAATGGTTTGAGAGACTTTGAAAACAGTATCGATATCTAAAGATTCTCCCAAATTCGTAGTTGTAGAATTTTGATTTATAGTTGTTTGAGATTTTGTACTTGAGTTATTCGGGAATTTTTCAAGTCTGTGATTTAAGCAGAAAGCATATTGACGGGCACCCATTAGAATTTTTTTCTTCAAAAAAAATTCTAATGGGAACCCTTGACTTTCCAATTCTGCTACTTTACGTTTAGCTCCCCAAGTTTGATAGCCATTATAAGCTTTACTAAGATAAATTTGAGCAAAATCTTCTTTATTTATCCCCAACCAAAACTTTGCGGCTAATTCATTGGCTAGAGCTTCGTTTTGGACAAATTCATGTTTCTTTGCAGAAGTAATTGCTAAGTCGTATAACTCCATGGCTTCTAATTGATTGCCAGAAATTCGCGCTATTTCTGCTTCTACGATTAAATATTTATGTAAAAAATTAGCTTCGCAATTATCTGCCCAAATTCTCATTTGTTTTTGATTGCTTTCTAATTTATGCCAATATTTTTTTTGTTCGAGAAAATTGGCAGTGGGATATAATGCTGTTAAAATAAGGGACTGGTAAAAGTTTTGATCGGCAATGGTAATTGTACCAAGAGCAAATTCTATTAGTTTTTCTGCTTCAATAACTGCTGATAAAGCTTCAATTGGTTTATTATACAGATACAGTATGAAAGACTTGAAAGTATAGTAATAAAACAAGGGCATATAACTTTTTTGTTCCCAGCAGCTTTGTAGTAATTCTGCTTCGCTTAAATCAGGGCTATCAAAAT
>JBCBQE010000636.1:0-4408 GCA_039820385.1 Cyanobacteria bacterium J06635_10 | reverse complement strand
TCACAAAACTCGCGTGGTGCGTGACACTACAACCCTTATTATTACGTTCAAATTTTAATTAAATGTCACAGCACCCTACAAAAAAATATGCCAGTTGCGTAAGTCCTAATAACAAATAATTTTGCACAACACATGCTAATTACCCATAAAATAAATTTTTATTAATTTTCAGTATAATCACTGTTTTTTTGCTAAAAAAGAGGGAAAACATCTTAAAGGTTTCCTCCTATGGAACCATGCAAAGTTAATCAGAAAAAGAATGTCTTTAAGAGATTATACGGGAAGAAAGCCAGGATATTCTTCTTAATTTTCGCCTTTATCGTGGCTTTTGCAGGTATTTTGCTATCAAATTCTCTGATGGGAAATCAGCCAGCTTTCGCTACCTTCCCTAAAAATCGCTTAAGATTTCTACAACCTGCTCCAACTCAACCAGTAGGCTATTATGACTATTTTGGCAAACTGCTTAGTCCTAGAATAGCAGCCCAATTAGTTAGAAAAGAAGGACTAGATCCTCAAGATCCCATTTCCTACCAAAAAGTAGGTGCTGTTGAAATTACTCAGGAATTAATAGACAAAGGAGAAGATATATTCGTCAATCGCAAGATTGGTGATGACTTTGGTTTACAAGCTGTATTCGGTTTTGGACAGGGTTTTGCCAGCATTTTACCAGAATTGCAGACAGCGATCGCCAACTTAGGTGGAGAGCCAACTAACAACTTACAAATTACTCTGCAAAAGGATATAACTTTAGGTAGTCGGACTTTCCCCTCTGGTACTGTAGTAAATACCGGTTTAAAAATGGAAAGGGGAGGAACTTTTCCCTTGGGATTTGTACCCGACAGTCAAACCGGGGCAATAGGTGTCACCTGTGCAGCATGTCATGCCATCCTATCCAATGAAGGTGAACGGTTGCTAGGAGTTCCCAATGGTGAACTTAACATTTCTCTGTTAATTGCATTGTCACCAAATACTGCTGCAGGGTTTGCACGGTTAAACTTTAATCCCCTAGATCCAAAATACCAAGGTAATGGTACGACTATTATTGACAGTCAAGGTCAATTAGTCAAATTACCTGACCCTATTCTTTTTGAAACAGCCTTTGATGATGCAGTATTAAATGTACCTTTTGGTCATTTCGAGAGTTCGCCAGATGGTATCAATAACACTACCCAAATTCCTAGCGTTTTCACATTTAATAATCATCCTTACTTAGCTGACGGACAATTTGCGATCGGTCCATTTGCTGGACTCAGTATAACCAACAACGGTGTTCATTCTTCGGAAATTAATCTGTTAGCAGCGGCTCAACTTAGCCAAGAAGCCCTAGGGATAGATCCGGAAGTGTATATTGGTACATTTCTACAAAATGCTGTAGATCCAAGGTTACGTTTACCGTCAGAAAATCCAGTTAAACCCTCAGAATGGTTGCGGCAGAAACAGCAAGAAGAGGGGATTCTATTCGCAGAATTAGAAGATCAAATTCCTGCTCCTGGTACAGGTGATTATCCCAATCTGAATCCTAGTTTAGCTACATACAACGGTTTAATTTTCACCCCCAATAGTGAAAACTCAGATGATATTGCTAGTGGCAATTTCTTCTCTGCCAACAATGCCATGTCTGCTTTCCAAAATAGCTTAGTACCACCTCCCAACCGTACAAAAGAAAATAGGCAAGCCTTGAAAACAAGTTCGGTGCGACGAGGAGCAAGAGTGTTTCGGAAAGCCAATTGTGCAACTTGCCATATCCCACCCTTCTTTACAGATAACCAAATTCATCCCATTGATGAAATTGGTACTAACGCAGCCCGTGCAAAGTCTCGGTTGGCACTCAATGACTTGTTAGTGGAACCCAAATTATACAGTTTCGATACTCCGGTTCCTATATCTGCTAGTGCAGAAGTGTTAGACTTGCCAACAGAAGGTATCTCCGATACTCCCACAACTTTACCCAAGGGTATATTACCAAATGGTGGTTACAAAACTACTTCCTTACGTGGTCTTTATTTAAGTGCACCATACTTACATGATGGTGGTGTAGCAGTGCGGAAAGAAAGTCTGGAAGTTGGCAGAAATGGCAGATTTAGGGTTGTCGATCCTAGTGGTTTAGGGCTAACTGGCACTCTCAGTCAAGGTTTACCTGCCGATGCTGCTAGCAGCTTGCGTGCTTTATTAGATCGGGATCTGCGCGAACAAGTTGTGGAAGCCAATAAAGCTAATCCTGCTTTAAGCCCGGAACGGAGTAATCTGGATGGTACGGGTCATGAATTCTATGTAGATAGAGAGGCTGGGTTTAATTACAGAGAGCAAAAAGACTTGATTAATTTCTTGTTAGCACTCGACGATCGCCCTAGCAGATTCTAAATAAACCCTTTTTAATGGTGTATCTTAACAGTTATCAGTGGTCTCTAACACAATTAACAACTTCATGCCGTTGTTAATTGTGTTGTGATATTTCTTTTATTCACTTACTTATTTAACTGACTTTTAATCAAATCAATTAGCGATCGTTTGATTGATTGAGGCTCTCATTTTGACTTCACAAAAATAACTTAATGGCAACAAAAGGAAACCGCATTCAATATTTTCATAAAATTGAAGGAATCTAAGACGAATAAATCAAATTTTCGTCGAGATATATCAATAAAAAATGCCTGATTTTGATAAATATAATCCCCTTAAAATAAAATCACGATCCAAAGGAGTAGTAAGGCTAAAACTATAATAGTAAAACACTTTATAAGTATAGAAAATATGGTATAAAATATATTGTCATTTTCCTTTAATCTTTAGAAGGACCTTTCTCTCATTTTCGCAATGATTATTATCAAAAAAATGCTGTTTTTTGATGATTTTGGGATAATTTATTTTTTGGAAGTCCCTTAGAAGAATTACAACGAGTCATAAAAATAATGTAGCTTTATTGCCTCGCTTTTAATATTTTCATGGTTTATACGTATAGATGCAAGATATGAATTTAGGTATATTCAAATGAAAAAAATTATCTTAACTGCTGCATTAGCTGGCTTGTTTCCGCTCTCATTTACAGCTAACCAAAGCTTGATTTTGGCTCAGTCTCCACAAACAACACAAACTCAAACCAGCATAATAGCTGTTTCTGAGGTAGGAATCGGAAAAATTCGTCCTGGTATGTCCGAACAACAAGTACGCAGCATTCTCGGAAAACCTACCAGTACTAAAACCGAATATAGTGAAGCGGTTGGTGATAATATCCGAACAGTTCAATACCCAGATATATCTTTATCTTTAGTTCCCCATGTAAACAAGCCAAAAAACTTCTTTGTTTACGGTTTTTTTACCTGGAGTCGGAAATTCTCAACGAAGAGGGGTATTAAAGTCGGAGATACGCAATCTCAAGTAATTAAGTCTTACGGGAAACCTTATATATTTAAAGATGGCAAAGCTACTTTTTTACAATATTTTGTTGGCAGTAAAGATAGCGCGGTAACATTTACATTCAGTATTGAATCTGGCAAAGTTACGGAAATTCAGTATTATGCGCAGCCATACTAGGAACGGCTAAAAAAGATACTTTTGCTTAGGGCCAATAACAAGTAGAATAAGTAAAGTAAAAATATCCGGATTTCTCACAAAGATTGAAGAAAGAGGGGTCAAAAACTGCCAAAATGTATATTGCACAAAAATCCTAGCAGTTTAAAATATGACCCCGAATAAAAATGATTGTATACCGGAACGATTTATATTTGAACAAGTGAAGTCACTTCACTACCTATTAATATTTCCCTCTCCTGTTAAACTAAATCCTGGCACAGTTTTTCCGGTAATTGTCTGATAACGCGCTGAAATGCTCCAAAATCATTCAATCCTTGGGACAAAATCAGCGCCCCTTCAATGGCAAGCACCGCATCTTCCCCACGCTCCACTGCCAAGCTTTTATCTAGCCCCTCTAAAATCAGAACTTCTGCGATCGCGTTTATCCAATTTCGCAGCAACATTTCAACTTTGTCATGAAACACATCCCGCGACGATCCCATCAGCAAAATTGCAAATAAGCAGGGCTGCTTCCCTCCTTCAAACAAGTTAGCAATCCCATCGCACATTTTTTTTAAGCGAGTTTGAGCATCTCCATCACTGCGAAGGGCTTGCAGAATATCTTCAGAAGCTACTCTCGCTAAATCGTCTAATACTGCATCTACCATTTCATCTTTACCACCGGGAAAATGATGATAAAGACTGGCTTTTCCTAATCCGGTTGCTTTCGATATTTTGGCGAGGGTTGCGCCATCATAACCGTAATCCCGGAATAGTTGCAACAAATTGGGAATATATTTAGCTTTTGTCATAACAATAAATAATTAACCATTCACATCAAACAATGGCTGCAAAACATTCTTACTAATTTGCTGTACCGTTCGTTCGGTATACAATT
>JBCBQE010000635.1:0-4418 GCA_039820385.1 Cyanobacteria bacterium J06635_10 | reverse complement strand
TTCACAGCGTTCTAGAGAAAGCTAGAAGAGCGGATATATGCTATTACCCCTATCCGCATTTAGTGATAGAAAATTGTCTTCCTGAGGATTATTATCAAAAATTATCAGAAGAATATCCTGATGACAATTTAACATTGAAACTAAATCAGTGGAGAAATCAAAATATTGAGCAAAATCAAAGAAATGATATCTCTGCTTTCCAAGCCTTAAAAAATAAGTCTTTTTTATCTCAACTTTGGATTGAATTTATCGAATACCATACCTCTCAAGCTTTCTATACAGAAGTCTTAAATCTACTGGGGCCAGAAATTAAAACTATCTATCCATTCATTGAGCATAAGATAGGAAAAAGACTCGATGTTTGTTCAACTGGTATAAGATTCGATCCTGAAACAGATAATGCAGAAATATCACTCGATTGTCAGGTTGGTATAAATACATCAGTTTCCCGAAAAAGTAGCGTACGTCGCGTACATACCGATGCTATAGAAGAATTGTACGCGATGCTTCTTTATTTCAGGAGAGAGGAAGATGACTCTCAAGGTGGAGATCTTGAAATCTATAAATGGAAGGATAAATCTGAACGCAAGTTTAATGGAGAAGAAATAGATGAGAAGGAAGCTGATTATGTCAAAAATGTTCGTTATGCACCTAACACGTTAGTAATATTTATCAATTCAGCGAATTCGCTACACGCAGTTTCGGAAAGAAGTATTACCAAGCACAGTAGAAGATTAGTCAACATCATAGGTGAAGTTTATCAATCTGTTCCTAATGGACTTTTCGTTAAACATCAACAAAGGCAAAACAGAAGTTTGTTTGGTACTACCAAATCGCTTATGAAAAGATTTGCCAAGAAGTTAGTTAAGCCAATAACCAACTGAAATGCCCTTAGCATTAAATAATTTGTAATTATGTGGAGGGAATAGGAATTTAAACCGCAACACCTCCACAAGCAAACTAATGTTTTAGGTAAAACTAATAAATATTGTTAAAAAAATGACTTGAATATCTAGAGAAACGAGTAGACAATTTATTGGTGAATAGTTTTTTATTTCGTAGTTATCTATACGAAAAAATAACTGTTAACCACTAATTATGTATGAGCCGTCCTCTGCCAATCCATTTTTTATTAATATGAATAAGTTGTACCAAGTCTTCCTCAGTTTGGTTATGGTTGTTGTACTAACACTATTTTCATTAACCACTGAGGCTTTGGCATTACCCGACAACTCTAAAGAATTCTTTAAATTAGGTGTCGCGCAACTTCAAAGTAATCAATATACCAAAGCTATTGAAAATTTTACTGAAGCTATTGAGATCGATCCTAATTACAGTGTAGCGTACTACAATCGCTGTTTGGCTTACCTGGATTTATCAGATTATCAACATGCGATCGCAGACTGTAATACAGCTATCGAAAAAAATCCCGAGTTATTTGAAGCTTATTTGAATCGGGGTGTCGCATATTACAATTTACAATTACCAGCAGCAGCGATCGCGGATTTTAATTACTTTCTGGCGACTTTTCCTTCAGATTACCGAGCCTATTACGATCGAGGATTAGCATATTTTGACCAAAAAAAGTATCAAGAAGCTATAAAGGATTATAAGACAGCATTAAAACTGATAAATCAGACGAATATTCATGAAATTGCAACTATATTTAACGATAGAGGCCTAACTTATCTACAATTGAGCGAATTAGACAAGGCGATCGCAGATTTTTCTCAAGCAATTTCTTTCAATGCTGAAGATGCGATTTTTTACTGCAATCGCGGTAATGCTTATCGTCTGCAAAAAAAATATAAGCAAGCGATTGACGACTATACTGAATCAATTCGACTCAACCGCAAGCAAGGTGTAGCTTATGTGGGTAGAGGTTTCGCTTATTACAAAAATGGTCAACAACAACAAGCTTGGGAAGATTTGATTCAAGCTGCTCAATACTTCCGCGATCGAGGACAAATGCAGAAGTTTCACCAAATTCTTTATGTAATCAGAGTACTACGTCAAAATTCTAGCTTTGCTTCACAAATTGCGTGAACAAATCGGTGAAGAGCCGCGAGCCCTATCTATAATTAGGCTCTGACATGCAACAAAGCCGTAAAGACGGCTGTCGCGGTTGCAAGCAGCGCAGCCGCTCAAATATATTAATTCATTGACATTCCCACCCATTTAATGGGTGGGATTCTTGCTTCACCGGAAGATCCTAAATATATCAACCGTTTCGCGGAAGTCTGGCATTGCGGACATTCAAAGGTTAAAAAAACTTTATAAGTAAACTCTAGAAACTCAAATCCTCGGTGGACGGAATTTTCACCATGATAATGAGCGTTAACATCCATTAACTATTTGCTCGAAACAGCTACAATACCTAATTATTGTAAGATAGCTCGAATGTTTAAATTTTATGACTTCTGCTACGACTGTAAAAACTGATTACGAAGCGATAATTGGTCTGGAAACCCATTGTCAACTTGCTACTAAAACTAAGATTTTCTCCGATAGCTCTACAGAATTCGGTGCAGACCCTAATACTAACATTGACCCGGTTTGTATGGGTTTACCTGGGGTGTTGCCGGTACTTAATGAAAAAGTATTAGAATATGCCGTTAAAACAGGTTTAGCTCTCAATTGTCAAATCGCTAAATATAGCAAATTTGACCGCAAACAGTATTTTTATCCCGATTTACCCAAAAATTACCAAATTTCTCAATACGACTTACCCATTGCCGAACATGGTTTTATTGAGATTGAGTTAATTGATAAGGATGGTAATCCCAATCGCAAAAAGATTGGTATTACCCGTCTGCATATGGAAGAGGATGCAGGAAAATTAGTTCACGCCGGTAGCGACCGCCTTTCTGGTTCTAGTTATTCTTTGGTAGACTACAATAGAGCCGGGATCGCTTTGGTCGAAATCGTGTCGGAACCCGATATCCGTTCTGGACAAGAAGCCGCCGAATATGCTCAAGAGTTACGCAGAATTGTGCGCTATCTCGGTGTTAGCGATGGTAATATGCAAGAAGGTTCCTTACGTTGCGATGTCAATATTTCCGTACGTCCAGTTGGACAAAAGGAATTTGGCACTAAAGTTGAAATCAAGAATATGAACTCGTTCAGTGCGATTCAAAAAGCCATTGAATACGAAATTGAACGTCAAATTGAAGCAGTTGAATCTGGTGAAAAAATCATTCAAGAAACTCGTCTTTGGGAAGAAGGCTCTCAACGCACCATTAGTATGCGAGTTAAGGAAGGCTCTTCAGATTATCGCTATTTCCCTGAACCCGATTTAGCCCCAATCGAGGTAAGTGAAGAAGAATTAAAGAATTGGGAAAGCGAATTACCAGATTTACCCGCGAAAAAACGGCATCATTATAAAACCGAGTTAGGGCTTTCTGCATACGATGCGCGAGTTTTAACTGAGGAGCGTGCAACAGCAGAATATTTTGAAGCTGTTGTCGGCAAGGGAGCAAATTCCAAATCTGCAGCAAACTGGATCATGGGTGATATTGCTGCTTATCTCAACAAACAAAAACTCAATATTTCTGAAATTAAGCTCACGCCAAGCAATTTAGCTGATGTCGTTAAGCTGATTGACAAAGGTGATATTAGTAATGCCAAAGCTAAGGAGAAATTACCAGAGTTACTCAAAGGTAGTTCTGCTAAAGATGTTTTTGCTGGCGAAAAATTAATCACAGATCCAGCTGTACTTGAACCTCTCATTGATGAAGCTATAGCCGGAAACCCCAAAGAAGTCGAAAAATATCGCAGCGGTAAAACCAATGTTAAAGGCTTTTTTGTCGGACAAGTTCTTAAAAAAACCGGAAAACGTGCGGATCCTAAACTAACCAATCAGTTGGTAGACAAGAAACTCAAAGCTTTGGTTGAATAAAGTTTTTTTAAGCGTTCGCCCTAAGCCACTACTGGAGGGCGAACATTAACGTATATCAATACTTTTGACTTACTATTGTGCATTTTTAATGCACGAAAGCTTAGCTTGCCCATTTTTTTTAGGCTTTATGTCTCATCAACTTGTTTTAGCCTGAAGTTGACAAGCAATAAATTGTAAGCTGTTACGCATTTAATTTGTATAACTCTAGTGAGCAAGATGCTCACACTACAGTACTTTAAAGTTTTAGCTTTATATAATTTAGCTGCACCGTACTCTTAATCTTCCCTTAATATACCAATCAGCGCTTTATTCCATCCAACAAAAAGGCGCTACAGTACTTGCACGGAATTTTATTCATGAAAACTTTACAAAAAACTAATAAAGGGGTTTGACCCCTCAGCCCCAAAGTGATATATTATGTTATGTAGATGCACCCTGATGATCTGGAGAGCTACCCAAGTGGCTCTCCGTTTTTTTTTGGAAATTCACATTACATGGGTATAATCCCGTTATTTCGATC
>JBCBQE010000634.1:0-4421 GCA_039820385.1 Cyanobacteria bacterium J06635_10 | reverse complement strand
GTTTGAAAAATTGAAAAGATTTTTTGATGATATTCTGGTGCAATCCCAGAGCCATCATCTGCTATAGAAAATTCATAAAATTGACCTTTAACTTTAGCTGATATAATGATATGTCCGTCTTGACGCGGATGGTGCTTAATAGCGTTATTGATTAAATTATTAAAAACTTGAGTTAAAGGTAATTTTTGAGTAGCCAAAATTGGCATTGGGGATAAAATTTCAATTGTAAAATTCTCTGGAGGTGCTAATAAATCTATTACCTCATCTAATAGTTTTCTGACATCTATTTTTTCGTTACTGGGTTGAATCCTTCCCACCCGAGAATATTCCAGCAAACCATCAATTAATGCTTCCATACGGTTAACTCTTCCCCGTAAAAGTTCGAGTTGACGTTGATTTTCTGGGGGAAGATTTCCCGATAAATCTTCTTCTAGCCACTGGGAGAGATTTGCGATCGCGCGCAGTGGTGCTTTAAGATCGTGAGATGCAACATAGGCAAATTGATCGAGTTCCTGATTGCGTTTGCTTAGCTCTGCTGTAGTTTGTGCAAGTTGTTCTACTTTTTGCTGTAGTTGTAATTCTGCCTGTTTGCGTTCCTCTATTTCTTCAATCACCGCAATAAAATATATTGGTTCGCCATTATTGGGGTTCCGCAATAAAGTTGGAGTTATCTCTACCCATACCGCAGAACCATCTTTACGGATATAACGTTTTTCCATGGAATAATATTCAATATCCCCTTCTAGTAATTGACGAACGTAGTTTAAATCCGTTTCTAAATCATCAGGATGGGTAACATCTTGGAAAGTTAAATTGAGAATTTCTTCTGAAGAATAACCAACAATTTCGCATAATTTTTGATTTACCCTTAACCATTTTCCATTTAAATCCACATGGGCAAATCCAACAGCTACTTGTTCAAATGTAGCGCTAAATTTTTCTTCGCTTTCTTGTAATTGTTGAGTACGTTTTTGAAATCTTGCTTCTAATTTTGCATTTAATTCATTTATTTTGGCTTCTGCTTGTTTGCGAATAGTTATATCAATACTTGTACCAATAATGCGGTGGATTCGATTGCGATTAATATCATGTAATGGTTTGAGTGTTGTTAACCACCAGGTGTTTTCTCTATTAAAAACAATATTCTCTTCATAAGAGATTGCTTTTCCACTGGCGATACAATTTGCATAACTTTGGCGTACCCTTTTCGCAACCTCTGGAGGTAAAATCTCTTCGGGTGTTTTACCTTTAATGTTTAGTTCGGAAATACTCCTTTTATGTGCTTGGGCTGGATTTAATCCAACGTACCGAAAATCACCATTCTCTAAAACATCAACGACAAAAATTGAAACTTCCGCACCGTCATAAATACTACTTAGTAAAGCATCTCTTTCCCGCAGTTCTTTTAATGCTTGTTCTTGTGCTGTAATATCGCGCATCGCTACGACAGCACCTAGTTTCTCCCCCTGAGAATTAATGATTGGATCGCCATTGGCAAGTAAAGTACGCGGATATCCTTTTTTTGGTACAATTTTCATTTCAACATCCCGCACAGATTCTCCTTGCAATGCACGAAATAAAGGAATTTCTGTTTTAGGTATGGGAGTTTTACCATCGGGTAAGTATAAATCATAATATTCACTCCATTTTTCCGGAGGAATACTTTTTACTTGTAACCCATGAAATTCAATCGATGCTCGATTAAATAAAGTTAAATTACCATTGTTATCACAGGCAACAATTCCATCAGAAAGATTTGTTAATAAAGCGTTAATAAACTCAGATTGCTGTTCAAATTCTTGCTCTGCTTGTTTATATTTATGAATATTTGTGTAGGTTATTATCCATTCCCCAATTTCTCCTTGAGCATTCAATGATGGTTGACAAGAAACTAAAAACCAGCCATAATTATCATCGGCTAGATGAATGCGTAACTCTACTTCAAAGGGTTGTAATTTGCTTGTAGATTCTTGCCAAAGATGCTGAAATTCTTTCAATTGTTGAGAGTGAATTACATCAAATATCTTGATATCTAATGCTTCAATATCTTTGAAACCAGTAGCTTCTAACCAGTAGCGATTAGCATATTTAATTGAGGCATCTGTATCGGTAACGCAAACAAGATGAGAAATTAAATCAAAAATCTTGTAATCTGAACTTGCACCCACTAAATTAGAGCTAGCTGAATTCCCTGTTGAATTATTGGTATTATCTGGTTCAGATTTTACATCTTGCCAATCTAAATTTATCCCATTACTATTAAATTCGGAAGATTCCATAGTCATAATTTAAAGTTTATACATAGACTTTCTACATATTTTTGTTGAAATATATCAATAAATATAAGTTTTTAAACAGGACTTACGCGATTGTCACAAGACTCGGATGGTGCCGTACCCTGATTGCCTTATTACTGCGTTAAAAAATCAGTCAGTGTACAAGCACCCAACAAAAAAATTTGCCAGTTGCGGGCCGTCCTATTAAAAAAAAATTTACCCGCGTACTAGGATAACTATCTTTCCAGCAAAAACCAATATTCCAGAGGAGGGTAGATTTTTTGCTCGAATCTATCTACAGGATGATACTATAAAAGTTATACTTATATCTTTAGATATATGTGTCCATATCTAGTGATGGAATATATTCTCAATATGAGTGTAGCTAGCGATGGATGTATTGGGAGTAGAAAATCCCGTATTAATTAGAGTAGTACTGTTGAATATGTATTACTATTAATTTTAAGATAGCGAAGACAAAAGCACTAAAATGGAAGAAATAAAAGTTTTAATTATTGAAGACCACAACTTAACTAGAATTGGTTTAAAAGCGGCTCTACAATCAAGAGAAGATATAAAAATTGTAGGAGAAGCAGCCAACGCTAGCGAGGGCTTGAAATTGCTGCAAATTCTCAGACCAGATGTTGCTACAGTTGATATTGGTTTACCAGATTTTGATGGTATCGAGTTGACAAGTAAATACCGAGAATTACAATCACAAAATGAAGAATACCATACGCGATTATTGGTATTAACAATGCAAAGCAATGAAGATGCTGTCTTAGCAGCCTTGGGTGCTGGTGCTGATTCATACTGTATGAAAGATATCGAAAGCGAAAAATTAATTGACGCTATAGTACAAACCAACGAAGGAAATTCTTGGATAGATCCAACTATTGCTGATGTAGTTTTGCGACAAATACGAGTAGAAACAGAAGCTCAACAAGGTGCAAATGGTGGAGGAAATACAAAAACAATCTCCATTGAAGCAGTTGATTCTGAAATTGAGAAAGTGATTGAAAGCTATCCCCTCACCCCAAGAGAATTAGAAGTACTGGGGTTAATTGTCGAAGGTTGCGATAATGCAGAAATTGCCAAACGACTATACTTAACCGTGGGAACCGTAAAAACCCACGTGAGGGGTATTTTGAGTAAACTTTGCGTAAGCGATCGCACTCAAGCAGCGGTACGCGCATTGCGCTCTGGAATTGTTTCTTAATAATCGCAATGATTTTTTTAGATCGAGTATAGTAGTACATTTGTCCTGTATCTAAGTCTACTTATTTCGTTCTAGCTATATTACAATGAACTTGTTATTTTAAAATTTCCTATCTATATATAGTCATTCCAATTAATTTCCGTAGTGCGAGCAGGATGCTCGCTTATCGCTAGCGAGCAGGATGCTCGCTTATCGCTAGCGAGCAAGATGCTCGCACTACAAAACACTCATTTCTTATTTGGAATCACTATACATCTATCTACAATTATAAGGATGGGTTTAACTCATCCTTAACTTTTGTTATTTAACTCTGTCAATTGATTTATATTAATAAACTTAATAATCTTACTTCAGACAAATTAAAATTGGCTCATTTGATAGAGCAAAAAATATAGTCTCCCAATTTAAAATAAGTATATTGTGATTATGTCGAGTAATTTAAGCAGTTATGTTTTATGAATCAGCAACATACAGGTACATTACCAATTTCTTCTAGTATACTTAATAGACGCTATGAGTATGCAGTTGGACTATTCTTTGAACGTCAAAATTTAGAATCCGCACTGAATGATTTAGAGAAAAATGGTTTTCCAATGCAGCAACTGACTGTTATTGGAAAAAGTATACATTATGTGAAAATTATTGACGATCAATATTATAATTTAGCAGACATTAATATTCCTCATGATATCAGAAAGCTTTATAAAGATCGAATTGATATGGGTAATTATTTAGTGGTGTTACGGGGTACAGCAATTCTTATTGCTGCTGCTAAAAGTATTTTCCAAAGCCATCAAATTAATGATTTTGCAACTTTTCGTCCATCTTTAGTTGCTTAAATTATAAATAGCAGCAACCATACATTAATTAGTAAGAATATCTAGTTTTTGTAAAACAAGTGAAAACTGAAAAGTATTTGTTTTCAA
>JBCBQE010000633.1:0-4428 GCA_039820385.1 Cyanobacteria bacterium J06635_10 | reverse complement strand
AAAAACATGAAACCTGTGTAGAGACGTAACAGTGTTACGTCTCCTGCAATGTGAAATCATAATTTCATATTACGATTATGCAACGCCAAAAATTTAAAAGTTATTTTCACCTTTAACCTTTAAAACGAAGGAAGAGGGAAGAGCGAAGTTGGAAGAAACCTGGAATATATATGGAAATTCAACCCATATTCAGAATTTCACTGCTCACTGTTCACTGTTCACTGTTGACTGCTATTAGAATGGTGCGTTACGGCATTATCAAAAATTTAACCTCAATAATAATACGAGGGGCCGTAACAGCAACGGCCGCTTTTTGCCTCCCCTACATGTTTACTGTTCACTGATATGACTACTACTGCTAATCTACCAAAATTAACCGTACCGGGACCACCAGTAAATCCTATTTTAGGGCGTTTACCGATGGTTTTAAGCTTTGGCAATGATTCTATTGGATATACAGGCCGTTTGTTTAAAACTTACGGTTCGGTGGTATCAATGACGGCGGGAGGCGGTACTAATGTATACTCTCCTATTCCGGAATGTCCCGGTACAGTTTTTACTTGTGGTGCGGAAAATGTACGTACAGTCACCAGCCAGCACGAAGTTTATTATAAATATCCTTTATCTGGGATGATGTATAGTGAGCGGAATGATTCACCACGAAAAGAACCTCTAAAACATTTTGGTGTTGGTTTATTCGGTGTGAATGGTGGAACTCATCGCCAACATCGCCAACTTTTGATGCCAGCTTTTCACAAGCAACGTATTGATTCTTATCGCGATGATATGGCGGCTATTAGTCAATCGGTACTTGAACAGTTAACTATTGATAAGGCGGTTGATTTCGCTAAAGTAATGCGGCTGTTGACTCTTCGTATAGCGACTAAAACCTTGTTTGGTAGCGACGTTGGTGAAGAAGGAGCAAAAAGCGGACAGATTCTACAAGACGCATTGGCGATGAATGGAAACTTGGCGATCGCGCTTTTACCTTTCGATATTCCGGGTTTTCCCTATCATCAACTGCTTAACTTATTCGCGCAACTCGATGAAGAAATGCGTCTTCTAATTCGCCGCAAACGGGCTTCTTCAGAAGATGATGGTGATGTCATTTCAATGTTAATTCGGGCACGAGATGCCGAAACTGGATTAACATTAAACGAAGATGAACTTTTAGGACATGCAGGAGTTATCTTTGCAGCAGGGCATGAAACCAGCGCCAATGCCATCACTTGGACGCTATTTCTGCTGTCGCAACATCCACAAATAGCCCAAGATGTACTCGATGAACTACAAAGCGTATTAAATGGAGTTGCGCCAACTGTAGAACAATTACAAAAATTGCCTTTATTAGAAAGAGTAATTAAAGAAAGTATGCGTTTATTAACTCCCGTGCCTTGGAATGCACGCGTCACCTCCCAAGCAACTGAACTCGGAGGTTATGAATTACCAAAGGGAACCGAAGTTTTTGTCAGCATCTACCACACTCATCATATGCCGGAAATCTACCCAGAGCCGGAGAGATTCAACCCCCAACGCTGGGAGACTTATGAACCAACAATGTTTGAATATAATCCCTTCAGCGCTGGGAGTCGTATCTGCATTGGTGCAGGTTTTGCAATGATGGAAATCAAGATAGTATTATCAATGTTATTGCAAAAGTACCGCCTAGAATACATACAAAAACAAATAATAGACCGTTTTGGTCATATAGTCATGGGGCCTAAAAACGGTATCAAGATGATTGTTCGCAAACAAGACCGTAATTTTACTCAAGGAGTAGGTGGAGTAAAGGGAAACATCCTCGAGATGGTAGATTTAACTGAGTGAAGGGTTCTCGTAAGAATTTTTGGCGTTGCTGAATACAGGTATGAATTTAGATTTTGAGATTGACAGTGTAACGTCTCTACACAGGTTTCGGTTGTCCCCAAAAATCAATTCATACTTCTTTTCAGCAACGCCGAATTTTTTGAGAAGAAAAAAATTCTTATGGGTGCCCGTGAAGCGAAGACTGTTTTACATTTGTATTATGACTAATATATCCGATCGATCAATTTCTTTAATTATTGATACTGATGGCGGAGTGGATGACGCTTTAGCCTTAATTATGGCTTTAAATTCGCCACAGATCGATCTAAAAGCGATCTCGGTTGTGGCAGGAAATATTAATGTCCATCAAGCGGCTCAAAATGTCCTGCAGGTGCTTAGTATTGTTGAACCAAATCAAATGCCGATTGTTGCCAAAGGTTGTGAAAATCCTTTAGTTAATTCTCCCTTTAATGCGGCAGGAATTCATGGTGCTGATGGTTTAGGAGAATTGCATCGTTTTCAAGAAAAAGATGGTTCGCCACGTTATCCCGAATTGACTCTTTCTCCATCTTCTGAAAATGCAATTGATGTGCTTTTGAAAGGAGCAAAAGAATATGGCGAAAACTTAACAATCGTAGCTTTAGGTCCCTTAACAAATATTGCCACGGCACTGCAAAAAGATGCCGAAACTATGAAAAAAATCGGGCGTATTATTATTATGGGAGGGGCAGTAAAGGTTCCAGGAAATATTTCCGTTGCCGCAGAATTTAATTTTTTTGTCGATCCTCATGCAGCAGAAATGGTGATGGAATCTGGAATTCCCTTGACGTTAGTGGGTTTAGATGTGGCGATGAAAGCTCCTTTACCTCGTCAAGTTGTAGAGCAAAATTTAGAAAAGAATCCGTCGAAAATTACACAGTTTATTGCGGATTGTACAGAAATTTATATGGCATTTTATCGAGAACGTGAAGGATTTTATGGCTGCTACTTACACGATCCTTTGGCTTTAGCAGTGGCGATCGATCCAAGTTTAGTGACAACGGAATCGCTGTATATGGTAGTGGAAACAGAAGGGCGTTTTACAAAAGGTTTATCTTTAGCAGATTTACGCGATCGCCGTGATGAATCTGAAAATCCTCCTAATGTTGAGGCTTCTTTGGATGTGGATACCCAAAGGTTTTTACAACTGTTTGAAAAATTAGTTACATAAATAATCTTTGATAGAAAAAGGGAGGCATTTATGTATTTTTTATATTGCCTACCCTTTATTTATGATATCAAGTCCGGCTAATTACTTACTATATAGTCGAACGTAAAATACTATTACTCCTGTAGAGACGTAGCAGTGCTACGTCTCTACAACTCATTACTCATTAGATTTGATTACATTGCTAAGGATGCTAATTCTTCCATCGACACCATACCATTACCATCGACATCAAGAGTTTCAAACATCATATTAATCAGACTGCGATCTTGATTCCCTGTGATTTTTGCGTTCGCACTTTGTAACTCCGGTGGAGAAATGTATCCATCTTGGTTTAGATCTAAATATGCAAAGGCTTTTTTAACTGCTTCTTCGAGTTCCGCTTTGGAAATGTTTCCATCGCCATCGCTATCCCATTCCTCAAAATTAACTAACATGCGCCACGCATCTTTCATACAGGCTTCTAAGATTAAATTTTTCCCTGGAAGACATTGCTCTAAAGATGGGACACTGCTATAAGTATTAATATAATCGAGTAATGGTTTAATCTCGTTTAAACCCGTCAGTAAAAATTGATAAATACCAACATTATACATCTTTTGGGGGTCAAAAGGTTTATGATTAATGCTGACAATTTTTAAATTGGGATATTCTTCGATAATTGTGTCAAAATCTGTATGTAGAAAGTTAGGAGCTTCTCTCGCGGGTGTACTCCTAGTTAAGGAAATGGCATCTTGCAAAACTTGTCCGGGCACTTTAATGGTGGCAATTTCAGTTTCAAAGGGCAATTCTGACAAGAGATCCCCATAAGTAAATGATGTACCTGCTTGATAGTCGCTACTGCCTCGAACACATCCTCCTTGAAGCATGACAATATCGATATTTCGCAAGCTCTTTTTGATATAAGAACACAAAGTTGAAGCGACTTTTTCTGGTTGAAATCGAGTTCTTTTAGAGGACATGGTTTGTTTTACATGAAAAATTTCCACATCCATCAGCTCGCCTAAAAACTTTTGCGTTTTGTCTACAAATGTTTGGGTATTTGGATCGGCCTCAAAGTGAGAAGTAGGTAACAAATGAACCGCACTTTGCATTTTACCCTCATTTGACCACCACACATCGACCACGACTGCATTCAATGCATCAGAACCCGCTTTCACAATCAAGTTTTGAGCGATTTTTTCAATATAAACATCATGTTCGTGCCCACCCAAAATCACGGGAATCTTCCCTTCAAGTTCCTCGGAGGCTTGAATCTGAGCCGCCAATTCCCTATCTTCTGCGATGGTTTGATGGGTTAGGGGAATCATCATTGTCGCTTCGTTTTTACACTCAGCCCAAGTTTCTTTTAAAGCCTCAAAAATTGGCTGAATGGTTAAATTTGTACCGGGTCGGAAAATATCAGTATTGTTGGT
>JBCBQE010000632.1:0-4431 GCA_039820385.1 Cyanobacteria bacterium J06635_10 | reverse complement strand
GGACAGTAAATATTAGTCCCTACAGTTACTCTCTGATTGCTGCCGGGATTAGAGACTATATAAAAGAAATAATATTACCTTAATTATGAGTTTCTTGCGTTCAAGTAATTTATTTATTGGCAATTATTTGAACGATAAACAAGGAACATTATTTCTTTTATATAGTCTCTAATCCCGGCAGCAATCAGAGAGTAACTGTAGGGACTAATATTTACTGTCCAATATCCCGCAAAATTAAGTTAACTTTGTGTAAGTTAGAAAGCGGTAGTCTTAAACTATGAAAATCTGCCAGAATCCTAACTGTTCTAATCCCTTTAATTCAAATGGTAATCGGTTTTGTGTTGGTTGTGGTTCCGATAATTTTGGCGATTTATTAAGAAACCGTTACCGCGTCAAAAAGTTATTAGGTACGGGTGGGTTTGGTAGAACTTATGAAGCACAAGATGTTGATAGACTTGATGCAGCTTGTGTTGTCAAACAGTTTATCAGGGAATCTCAGGGAACAACAGCCCGTGCAAAAGCAGCACAACTTTTTCGCGAAGAAGCCAAGCGTTTGTTTGAGTTGGGAGAAAATCATTCGCAAATTCCCCGTTTGGTTGCTTATTTTGAACAAGGAGCCTGTATGTATTTGGTACAGGAATTTATTGATGGGGAGAATTTATATCAAGAGTTACAGCGACAAGTTTTTAGCGAAACCCAAATTTGGCAAGTTTTAAGCGATTTACTTCCGGTTTTGGAATTTATCCATCAACGTCAGGTAATCCATCGCGATATTAAACCCGAAAATATTATCCGTCGTACTGGTGATGGTAATTTGGTTTTGATTGACTTTGGTGGTGCCAAACAAGTCACGCAAAATAATTTAACCCAAAAGGGTACGGGAATTTATACTCTTGGTTATGCAGCCGTAGAGCAAATGGCGGGTTATGCATGGGCAGCTAGCGATTTATATGCTTTGGGTGCTACTTGCGTGCGGTTGTTAACTGGCTGTTTGGTAAATACTGATGATTATGGCAATATTTACGATCCAATTTATGACCCAATTAATGGAAAATGGTTGTGGCAAGAGTATTTAGCAAATAATGGCATCACTATTAGTCATAAGCTGACGCAAATTCTCAATAAGTTACTCCAGCATTTTGTACGGGAAAGGTATCAATCGGCAGCAGATGTGCTCTGTGATGTCAAGGATGCTTTATATGATGTCACTCCTTTAACTCAAGAGCAGGAGAGTAAGGTTTCTTTATTTTCCGAGAAACATCAAGTATATCCCTTATACAACTTTCAATTTGAAACAATCGTTGTAGATAAATACGCTAACATTGTCAATCGCTCGCGCCATCAAGGGGAATATTTTGTGCAAGAGTTGAGTAATGGGATAAATCTGGAAATGGTGTATCTTAGCGGCGGTATTTTTATGATGGGTACCCCAGAGGATCGAGGTTATGATAGCGAATATCCGCAACATTTCGTTACTATCAAGCCATTTTTTATGGGTAAATTTGCTATTACTCAGGAACAATGGTTAACAGTAGCCAAATTACCTCAAATTAAACATTCATTAAATCCAGAACCAGCTTATTTTAAAGGTGATTTGCACCCAGTAGAACAAATATCTTGGTATGAAGCGGTAGAATTTTGCGCTCGATTGTCTAAATATAGTGGAAAAGAATATCGTTTACCCAGTGAAGCAGAATGGGAATATGCTTGTCGCGGTAACACAATTACACCTTTTTATTTCGGCGATACCATCACTTCCGATTTGGTAAATCATGATGGGAAGTATACCTATGCATTCGCACCGAAAGGTAAATATCGTCAAGGTACAACTCCTGTAGGAAGTTTTCCTCCCAACGCTTTTGGATTGTACGATATGCACGGTAATGTGTGGGAATGGTGCGCAGATTCTTGGCACGATAATTACTATAATGCTCCCTGTGACGGTAGAGTTTGGCACGAGGTTGGAGATGATAATGTGCGAGTCATGCGCGGTGGCTCTTGGTTTAATGTTCCTCGCTTTTGTCGTAGTGCCTTGCGTTATAAGGGTGAATCAAATTTACGGGATGTTTTTATTGGTTTAAGGGTTGTGATTGATGCCTTGTGAGTTTGCGAAGGGCATGTTTAGATTAATACATAAAAAAACCCCACTCCAAACCTCTTCCCTCCCGAGAGGAGAGGCTTTTACTAGTCGGGAAAAAATCACAGTTTTGTATTCTATTCAAGCTAAAATAGCTATATTCAAAGATTTCTAATCTTTGCAATTAAATCAAGTGCTTTTTGCGCTTGGGCTGTTTCACCTTGTTTTTCAAACAATTCAGCAGCTTTCTGAAAATCTGCGATCGCCAATTGTTCTTTTTCTAGCAATGTATAAGCAAGAGCACGGTTTTTGTAGGCTTGGGCATAATTGGGATTAATCTCGATAGATGAGGTGAAATCAACCATTGCTTTTTGATAATCCCCTAAGAATATACGAACATTTCCCCGGTTGTTGTAGGCTTGAGCATCGTTGGGATTAATTTCTATTGCCCAATTGTAATCAGCTATTGCTCCTTGATAATCTTTCAAATGATGACGAGCATTACCCCGGTTGTAGTAAGCTTCGGCATTGCTAGGATTAATTTCTATTGCCCAATTGTAATCAGCTATTGCCCCTTGAAAATCTTTTAACCGATGACGAATTACACCACGATTATTGTAAGCTTCGACATGTTTCGGATTAATTTCGATAGATAAAGTGTAATCAGCTATTGCTCCTTGATAATCCCCTGAAAATGCACGAGTATTACCCCGCTTGTTGTAAAACTCTGCATCCGACGGATTAATTTCTACGGCTTGGGTTAAATCATCTATTGGAACTTGATAGCTTTTTAATACAACATTAGCATTACTCCGGTTGTAGTAAGCTGTCATATTATTAGGATTAATTTCTATAGCTCGATTGTAATCAGCTTTTGCTCCTTGAAAATCTTTTAACTCGTGACGAGCAATACTCCGGTTGTAGTAGGCTTCGGCATAATTGGGATTAATTTCTATGGCTTTAGTAAAATCAGCTTGTGCTCCTTGACAGTCTCCTCGTACTAAGTGTTCTTTACCACTATTCAAATATTTTGCAGCTAACTTTAATGCTTTCATTTTTGTTCGCCTATAAATACAAATATTTGCAGTTGGAATTACACGCTGATTACAAATTCTATAAGGCTGTTGTTTGGATATTCCTAATCTTTGAAATGGTAGTCAGTCATAGCCTTATTAATTCCGCTGCTTTTGTTGTGTAATCACGAAGACAATCATCTACATTACCTACAAAAGCCTTATTTCAGCTTTCTTTAACTACCGATTCTCTCAGGATGATTAGGAAAATCAAAACAATAATCTTAAAAATCTATTTTTATTTCTTAGTAGTTTGAAGATTGAATATATTTTTTTTATCTAACTACAAATAGATGTTTTTTTTTGCAAAGTATAAATATAATTTTTGATCGAAACTGTCCACTATTTATTTTATTTATTCTAAAGTATATGATCGTAATATCTAAATCTTTTTCGCACGATCGCGATCGTACTTATTCTTCTGATACAAAGTAAGTAGAAAGGCGTTGAAAATTGTAAATAGGGCAAGAGAGTAGGGAGTAAGAGTAAGGGTTTGAGATCGATTTTCATTTTGTTACATAGTTCTGTTTATTTTTGCCGACTTAATTAAAAGCTACAAATAATTAATTTTCAATAAGTAGGTAGACCTAAAATTTACTCGCGCTATGTAACAGAGTGTAAATTAGTTTAATAAGGCTTATTCATGCTCACTACTCACTACTAATTACTCCCTCGTCATATAGATACATTTCCCCACCTACTTACTATTTGATCAAATCATTAAAAGCATACATTTTTTCATTCTTACAGAAGAGTTTTTTACGTTAGATGAATTTAGGACTTACGCAACTGGCCGCCTTTTTTGTAGGGTGCTGTGACACAACGCTTGATTTTTAACGTAATAATAATGTTTTCGTGTCACGCACCAACCAGGGTTTTGTGACAATTGCGTAAGTCCTGGAATTTTTAATAATTTTAATAGTAGCAATATCATCAGTATTAACAATCAAATGTTAACCTTCTCATACAATGGCAAAAACAGCAAATTACTCCCGAACCGGCAGGATAGGAGTAAAATACCACTAAAAGAAACAAGTATTACGGGTAAGGAATACCGCCAGGATTGCAAGTCATAGTTATTAGAGTATATTTTTTCTCTAAGGCTGCAATTTCTTCTCTTTGCTGGCTCACAAATTCTTCGGGTGGTGCCGCACCTCCACATACATATTTCAAGTTGTAAAAGCGAATCTCTTTACCTCCAGCGTCTACCGGAAACGCGCACAGTGCCCCTAGTTTTTAACGCCACTTGCTACAACCGGGCGGCAATAGCGAGTGGGGGAG
>JBCBQE010000631.1:0-4431 GCA_039820385.1 Cyanobacteria bacterium J06635_10 | reverse complement strand
ATGGGTGCCCTGTAAGTTTTTTCTTCAAAAAAACTTTGAAGGGAACCCGGGGCAGCCTTGTTACAAGCATGGCAGCGTTGTGTCAGAGTATTTTCGATATGATCGGCTGCCCCTGCCCCATTTTTTTGCGGAAATTGTAGGTCAGAGTAACAGAAATAGGGAGTGGGGGAGGGCCCCTTTACCCGCGCTGCTTCACTTGCTACAAGTCGACGGCAGTCGCTACAACGGGGGGAACCCCCGTGCACGCCGCGCTGCCTCGGGAACCGGCGGCCAGCGCAATGGCTTACTATCTCCCCATCCTCCGGCTCTCCGACTCATGCAGAAAGCAGCGTAGGTAATTGTAAAAAATTTCTGACTGTTTCTAAGTAAATGCTTGAGTCTTCTAACATGGGAAAATGAGCCGTATTGGGAATCATCACATACTCAACATGGTCGCTCAATGCTGCTGCTTTTCGTCCCATTTCGGCGGGAATAATTTGATCGTATTCCCCAGATACTAATAAAGTTGGTACTTTCAGTTTGGCAAACTCTTGTGGCATCAACTCAGCCTGAGCTTTACTAACAGAAGTATAAATTGTATTCAAAGCCGCTTCATAATCTGCGATCAGAAAATCTTGCAAAAAAGCCTGACGCTCGGCTGCTTTTATAGAGCGATAAAGAAATCGCGCCATAAACATTCTGTCAACTAATGGAATTTTTCCCAACCACTGGGGACGGAATTTGACAACGTAGCCACCAAATTTGTGAAAAGCATCAAAAGCTTTTTTGTCATATTCAAAAATACCGCTACAAGTCAAAATTGCTTTTTCCACACGTTCCTGATAACAGTTGAGAAACAAAGTGGCAATCGATGCGCCCATAGAATGAGCATTAATATATACCCGCTGCAACTGCAATTCGTCAAGCAATAATGCTAAATCTTCAGCGTATTCTTCTAATTCGTAGGTTAATTCTCCTACAGCTTCTCCAACTTTAGGAAGAGATTGCGACTCGAAAATAGGTTTTCCACAGGAGCGCCCAAATCCCCGCATATCGTAAAGTAAACAATCGAATTGCTCTGATAAAACTTCAGCAGTAGTCTCCCAGTACCGGGCGCTACCAGCCCAACCGTGGATAAACACCATGACTGGTTTTTCCAAACTATCAGATTTTCTTATCCACTCGTAGTAATGCTCTACGCCACGAACTTTAATATAAGCCATCAATCAAAAGCTAAGTATCAAGGGCTCCCATGAGATTAGGAGAAAAAAATTCTCATGGGTACTCGTCAAAAATAAAAAATTAGAAGTTAAGAATTAATTCCTAACTTCTAACTTCTAACTCCTAACTATATTTAAGCTGATTCGGGCTTCGGTAGGGAAGAGGGATGTACCAACAGTTCGGCTGTGGAACGCTTCTCTACCATTTCGCGAGTTACCGTACAAACATTCACATCTTTACGGGAAGGTAACTCGTACATTATATCCAGCATCAATTCTTCTACAATACCCCGCAATGCTCTAGCACCAGTCTTACGACGATAAGCTTCTTGAGCTATAGCTTTGAGGGCTTCTGCATTAAACTCCAACTGGACGCTATCCATATTCAGCAACTTCTGATACTGCTTGACTAAAGCGCTACGTGGTTTGGTTAATATTGCCATCAGCGCTTCCTCATCAAGGGGATCTACTACCGCTACCATTGGTACCCGTCCAATAAATTCCGGTATCATCCCAAATTTAACTAGGTCTCCCGGCTCTAAATTGCGTACGGTATCAGCTACTCGCTTCTCTTTAGATTGCCCTTCTCCCGGCTGCAAAAAGCCAATTGACTTTTTACCCGTTCTCTGCTCTACCACCTTCTCCAAACCTACGAAAGCACCACCGCAGACGAATAGAATATTACTCGTATCAATCTGGATGCAGTCCTGATAAGGGTGCTTGCGTCCTCCTTGGGGCGGTACGTTGGCAACCGTTCCTTCGAGCATTT
This sequence comes from Cyanobacteria bacterium J06635_10, assembly GCA_039820385.1. Taxonomy (GTDB): domain Bacteria; phylum Cyanobacteriota; class Cyanobacteriia; order Cyanobacteriales; family Nostocaceae; genus Rivularia. The sequence continues at coordinate 2,463 of JBCBQE010000631.1, read as the reverse complement.
TCAGCAAAGCTTGCTGTACGCCTTCACCAGAAACATCCCGAGTTATTGAAGGGTTTTCACTCTTGCGAGCAATTTTGTCAATTTCGTCGATGTAGATAATTCCCCGCTGTGCTTCTTCGACATCCAACTCAGCAACCTGTAACAATCGAAGTAAAATATTTTCTACATCTTCCCCCACATAACCAGCTTCCGTCAGCGTGGTAGCGTCGGCGACAGCGAAGGGTACATCAAGAATTTTCGCTAAGGTTTGTGCGAGTAAAGTTTTACCGCATCCTGTTGGACCAATCAACAAAATATTCGATTTTTGAAGTTCTACTGAATCCTCATCCGAATCTTTTGATCCTCCTTTAGAGCCACCAACCAATGACAATCGTTTGTAGTGATTGTATACGGCGACTGAAAGGACTTTCTTGGCTTCATCTTGACCGATAACGTGTTCATCTAGATATTTCTTGATCTCTCGCGGTTTGGGTATTTGATTAAACGAGAGACTGGCAGAGCGGGTACGGCGTTTTTGAGGTGCTTGTTCCGAACGTGGTGCGGGCTGCGATGCAGCTGCAGCACCATTAGTATCAAGCAGTTCCTCATCTAGTATTTCGTTACACAAGTCAACGCATTCATCGCAGATGTAGACTCCCGGTCCGGCGATTAGCTTGCGTACCTGCTCTTGAGATTTGCCACAAAATGAACATTTTAAATGGGAGTCGTACTTACCTGTCATACCAGCCTCTTATTTCACAGTAGTGACGTTTTCCCCTGCAGCGGGAAGATTTTGTCTGGAGATAACCTGGTCGATTAACCCGTAGTTTTTAGCTTCAACTGCCGACATGAAGAAATCTCGTTCGGTATCAGCTTCTATTGTTTCCAACGGTTGACCAGTATGAGATGCTAAAATCTCATTCAACTTAGACTTATGATAAAGAATTTCTTTTGCTTGAATTTCTATATCCACCGCTTGTCCTTGAGCGCCGCCCAAAGGTTGGTGAATCATAATCCGCGAATCTGGAAGAGACATCCGCTTTCCAGATGTTCCTGCTGTTAGCAATAAAGCACCCATACTAGCAGCTAATCCAAAACATATAGTGACTACGTCTGGACGTATTTGCTGAATTGTATCATAAATTGCCATACCAGCTGTAACAGAGCCGCCAGGAGAATTTATGTAAATTTGAATATCTTTTTCTGAATCATCGGCATCCAGAAACAGAAGTTGGGCAACAATCGAATTCGCAATCGCATCATCGATGGGAGTCCCCAAAAAAATAATCCGCTCTCGTAGCAAGCGCGAGTAGATGTCAAAAGCTCGTTCTCCGGTACCTGATTGTTCTACCACCGTCGGCAGCACTGAAGTAAGGCAATCGCTTTGCGAATAAATAGATAATTGATTCAAACTACTAACTGAGTAATTTCCCGACTGCGATACAAGCATAAATAAATCAATGACACTTAAAACAACAGTAGCCAAAAAACAGCAATTGCTGCTTGTTTATAACGATAACCGAATTTCTATAAGATAGTATGTGTTAACCATTATGCCTTATATAAATCAAGAGTGTGTAGATCGAATCAATTTATAAAAGGCTATAAGACATAATGTTGTCTGCTTTAAGTTTTATTAAAAATAATCCACGCCTCCTTTAAATTTTACCAAAGTTTACAGGTAGCGCTCAGCTCACGGCTATTGACCCAGACAGTTTCGGGGAAAGATGTATGTATCTTTATCCCAGACCGATGGCTGAGTGCTATAAACTGTCATTATTCTTGTACTGTAGCTGAGACGGTTTGTTCCTCAGTTGAAGAATCATTTTCGTTAACTTCAGGTTTTTGTGGTTCTACAGCATCAACTTCATTCGGGGTTTCTTCGGGCTTCAAAGAGCCTTCAGGTACCAGTTCAATCGAAGAGCGTTCCAAGAGCCAGTCAATTATTTTCTCTGTTAATAATTCATTTTCGACCATTTCTTGTACTTTATCCGGGTCAACATCCTCTTTGGAATATTCTTCCATTATTTCTTTTTTCCTGGCTTCTATTTCTTCTTCGCTCGCTTTGATAGATTCGCGTTCGCCAACTTCGCGTAAAGCAAGAGTTCTTTTGAGCCTGTCAACGGCTTCAGAACGGGAACGTTCGCGTAATTGGGGAATAGTATCTTGGTTGAATAATTTCTTAATATCCATGCCTTGCTGACTTAGCCGCATTGCTGTTTGGGTAAGCATCGCATCGACTTCCTGCTGAATCATCGTCTCGGGTAAGTCAAATGTTGCGTCCTTAACCAGTTCGTTCAATAAAGCTTCTTGTTTTTTCGCTTTAGCATTGTCTGAGGATTCTTTTTGAAAACGCTCTTCTAAAGAACTACGTAACTCCGCTATGGTCTCAAATTCGCTAACTTCCTGAGCAAAATCATCATTTAATTCAGGTAACTCTTTTTCCTTCAGTTCTTTGAGCGTCACCGTAAACTTAGCAGCTTT
>JBCBQE010000630.1:0-4436 GCA_039820385.1 Cyanobacteria bacterium J06635_10 | reverse complement strand
GTTATTGACAAGACAAATGAAACAGCCGCACGAGCATTCCCAGCAATTCTGAATACCGAGCATCCAGAATTTTACCGGAGATTAGAAGAGTGTTCCGTAAGCAATTTGCGGTTAGTGGAGATTTCTAATAGCGATCGCCCTCAAATTGTCAAATTCTTCCAGAAAATACCTCCTATGCTTTCCATTATGGGACATATGGTACGGCTTTTCATGATGAAGCCGATTAATGCTGAAGCAACAAGAGAATTAGTGTATTAAAACAGTGAACAGTTAACAGTGAACAGTGAACAGTGAACAATGAACAATGAACAATGAACAATGAACAATGAACAATGAACAGTTAATAGGGAATAGTTAACTGTGAACAGTACCATGACAATGAACAATGAACAGTGAACAGTTAATAGGGAATAGTTAACTGTTATTAAGCTGATTGAAGGAATAAGTGTTTGCGTAAATCCATTAATTTTAGAGACGCTATATACAGCACATTTCATCTATATGAGGTACATCTATAACCCCGGAGCCAACCCGGAGCGCAAGCGGGGAGGGTGGGGTGTACTCCTAGAACTTGCAATACGCTGTATATAGCGTCTCTAGATTATTTAAGAATTCAACCGACTAAATTTAACTTTCAAACCATCATGGGGATGGGGTGTAGGTGTTGCAATCATATTTAAATTTTGATCGGGTAGAAGTTCCCAATCATACTCGCGAGCTAAAAGGGCGGCGAAAAGCTTCATTTCTAATTTAGCGAATTCCTTTCCTATACATTCCCGCATGCCACCACCGAATGGCACATGAGTAAAGGGTTTCGATTTATCTTCAGCCCGAGATGGTGAAAAACGTTCTGGATCAAATTTTGAAGGCTCAGTATATATACTGCTATCTTGATGAGTTTCAGGTATTTGATATAGTATAGACCAACCTTGAGGAATAAAATAACCGTTAAATTCACAAGGTTTGATTACTTCTCGAAAGCCACCACCAACAGGAGGAATTAAGCGCAAAACTTCTTTGATAACTCGATCTAAATAAGTCATTTGCTTGAGATTCTCTGTTGTTAAAGGTTGTGAAAATCCCAGTTGCTGCTGTTCCTCACGTACTGTTGCGAGAACTTCAGGATGCTGTGCTAGTAGCAGACACATGGAGGCAATCCCAGATGTTAAAGTTTCATGCCCGGCGAATAGTAAAGTTAATATTTGGTCTTTAATTTCTTCTACACCGAGTTTATTTCCCTCATCATCTTCAGCTTGTAATAACATTCCCAAAGCATCTTTATTAGAAGCAGGTTGTTGTTGACGCTGTAGTACAATTTCTTCAATCTGCTTCAGTAATAATTTACGACTGCGTAATGCTTTACCAAAATTAGTCCAAGGTAAATTTAGGGGAATGGTAAATAAACCTCTCACTAAATCTTCAAAAAGTTCAACAAAATTACTATCGCTAGCAGCATCCGTTCCTACAAGCAATTTACAGGCTACATCAAAAGTATATTTTCTAATTTGTGGATACCAAGTTAACGTACCCATTTTTTCCCATTTGTTAAAATAACTCCCCAGAATTTCCTCCATTGCGGAAGTATATTCAGCCAACGCCCTTGGTTGAAAAGCTTGTGAGAGAATCTTACGTCGCTTTTGATGCGTACTACCCATTTGTATCGATAAAGAGCCAGGACCTAGTAGAATCTTAGTGCTACGAGGCCATTGTCCAGAAAAATATTTATTATCATTTGTAAACAGAAAACGGTTAGCTTCCGAGCCAGTCATAACTACTGTGGGATTTCCAAAAATACTGGTTTTGAAGATAGAACCGTATTTTTTGTATCGTTTATCTGTAAAATCAGAATCCCTTAAAAAGCCGATTGTTTCCCCGATAAATGGTAAACCAAAATTACCAGGAGGTAAAGGTAGTGTTTTCGGATTAGTAGTTGTCATTTGATTTTGGATTTTGGATTTTGCGGAAAGTTTGGGGTGTAGATTCTCGGGAACCAAAACGCATCCTCGACGGATTTTGGATTGTCCAGAGTCATTTTTAATAACTATTTTGAAACAAAAAATGTAACGAAATTTACAAAAATCTGTTTAATCATCAAAAATCAAGCTAGGGTTGGCAATAGCTAGCCAGAACCTTGGACAATGTTGTATTATTTTGGTCAAGATTACTCATCTTTTCCAGCAAGGCTTACCTGCTAGACAGGAAACACCACTGGTCTCATGGGATGAGTTGAATATTAATACCAGCGCCAACAGCGCCCCCGTGGTCAAGCTTTACAGGTTAGGGTCGATGACAACACCCTGTATGGCAAGCCTGATGGCACTTCGGGTGATAGGTGAGATTCCTACTGGGAATCCTTACATAGGCGTTGATGTAAGGTCATTGTCCAATTTTGGGTAATGTTTTTTCAACGGTAAGAACATAATCCAGTTGCCCTGTTATGTTGTCTCCGGATGAATAATTATAAAACCTCACCCGCCTCCGGCACCCTCTCCTTGTTAAGGAGAGGGCTGGGGTGAGGTAAAGCTCCCTCTCCTTGTTAAGGAGAGGGCTGGGGTGAGGTAAAGCTCCCTCTCCTTACTAAGGAGAGGGCTGGGGTGAGGTAAAGCTCCCTCTCCTTACTAAGGAGAGGGCTGGGGTGAGGTAAAACAGAAATTATTTTAATACTTACATATTATGGATAAAACATCTCCACTGTCGCCAGAGGTTCCTTCTCCGGCGTATATTTGCCCATTCGATCAAGCCTGTAGCTATTTAGACGCAGCAGCGAAAGAGTTAAAGTTAGAACAAGGTTTATTAGAGATACTCAGTAACCCGCGTAAGGTGGTTACGGTGTCTATTCCAGTAAAACGAGATAACGGTGAAATACAAGTTTTAGCCGGACATCGAGTCCAACATTGTGACGTTTTAGGTCCCTATAAAGGTGGTATTCGGTTCCATCCAGCCGTTACGCTGCGGGAAGTTTCAGCCTTAGCAATGCTAATGACTTGGAAATGTGCACTCTTAGGTATTCCCTATGGTGGTGCAAAAGGAGGGATAGCAATCAACCCCAAAAGTTATAGCGCTAACGAATTAGAACGTATTTCTCGACGTTATATTAGCGAGTTAATTAAAGACATAGGACCATCAGTAGATATACCCGCACCAGACATGGGAACATCAGCCAGAGAAATGGCTTGGATGATGGATACTTATTCAGTAAATATCGGTCATGCAGTACCCGGAGTTGTCACCGGGAAACCACTTTCTATCGGTGGTTCCTTAGGGAGGGAAATGGCAACCGGACGTGGTGTAATGATTATTGTCCGTGAAGCCTTAGCAGATAAAGGTAAATCCTTAGAAGGTACGCGAATTGCCATTCAAGGTTTTGGTAATGTTGGTGGTGCTGCGGCTGTACTGCTGCATGAAGCAGGTGCCAAAATTGTTGCAGTTTCTACAAGTTCAGAGGGTATTTATGCGGACAATGGTTTAGATATTCAGGAAGTGAAAGCTTACGCCAAGGAGAATAACAGGAAGATTTTGGGATTTCCCCAAGCAAAACCAATTAGCAATGCAGAGTTATTAACCTTACCTTGCGACGTGTTGATCCCCGCAGCCTTGGAAAATCAAATTACCGAAGACAATGTGAATCAAATCCAAGCTAATCTAATAGTAGAAGCTGCAAATGGTCCCGTTACACTCCAAGCAAACCGAGCCTTAGAAGGCAGAGGTGTGACTGTATTGCCAGACATTTTAAGTAATGCTGGTGGAGTTGTGGTGAGTTATTTAGAGTGGGTGCAGGGACTTTCTTATTTATTTTGGGATGAAGAAAGAGTCAACGGAGAAATGGAAAGTTTGATGGTGCAAGCATATCGCAAAGTAATGCAACAGTCGCAGACGCGAAAGATTTCTCCGAGATTAGCAGCTTATGTAATCGGTGTAGGTAGAGTAGCACAAGCCTTGAACGATCGCGGTTTATATCCTTAATCAACGATCAACGATCAATTATCAACGATCAATTAACAATTGGTAAATGATTGAATCGCTTATGTATGGATGTCGCAATGCTAAGTTTCACATCGGTTTTCGTCACACAAATCAAAATCAAAAATACTAAGTATCTTCATAAATTTTCAGAGTAATTACCCAATTTCAAAGAAAATTCATTGTTCATCGATCATTGATAATTGTTCATTGGTAATTGTTCATTGTTCATTGTTCATTGATAATTGATAATTGTTCATTGATCATTGATTCTGATATTCGGTACCGCTAGCACGGAAACCTTTTTCTTGGAGGATAATATCACCGTTGTTGGCATTAATAATATAAAAATCTACTTCACCGAAGGGAATAAACCTGATATAGTAAGCAGAATTATCCTTGAGTGCAACATAACTTTTCCATTTATTTTCCTCATCAAGTTGCGGTAATTTCGCAGCTTGGACAGCATATAATTC
>JBCBQE010000629.1:0-4436 GCA_039820385.1 Cyanobacteria bacterium J06635_10 | reverse complement strand
AAAAGTGGAGAAATAATACCACCTTGTGGTACTCCAGACGACGTTTTATTGATCACTTTTCTTTCAAGGTATCCAGCTTTTAGCCAGCCTTTTACAAAGTCTATCCCTGGCAACATTTTTACTTTTTCTAACAGAAAATTGTGACTAATGTTGTCGAATGCTCCTTTTATATCGGCATCAAGTATCCATGTGTCTTTGCTAATAGCAAATCTTATAAATACTTGTTGGATTGCATCATGAGTTGACCTGCCAGGTCTGAATCCATAGCTGTGAGACTCGAAAGTAGTTTCAAATTTTGGCTCCCAAGCGTTAAGTACTACAGCTTGTTTTATCCTATCAACAATGCAAGGGATTGATAACGGTCTTTTCTTGCCATTTGCTTTCTTGATATATAACCTTTTTGTAGGTAGTATATCTTTTGGTTTGTATGCCTGAACAAGGTCAATTAATTTGACTCTTTGAACTGGTGTCGTAGCAATAAAACCATCGACCCCTGCGGTCTTTCTTCCTTGATTAATTTGTGTTACTTTTCTGATAGCTAGAAGTACATTTGAGGTACTCCGAAGCATCAGTTTCATTAGGCTTTTTGCTTGACGCAATTTGCCGTTTTGGGTAGCACGAAAAATTCTCATCCTCAGTTTCAAAACGTTACGAGTCGCAGTCTTCCAGTTAATGTCAGCCCACGATTTAATAACGCCTTCTATTGCAATCTTGTTGCCAAGTCTATTGCTCATAAAAGTACTTTTTACTTCTTGATGATGGTTCTTAATCGTCCAAGACCAGGTGAAAGTCTGCCGTTTTTTCAACGTGAGGTGATGTTGTTTCCTCAACCTCTATCCAAATCATTACCTTCATGCTTTCGCTTTCTTCACCATCCCTTACCTCCCTTGGCATCTTTTTGTCTTACGACATCAATACTTGGGTATTAAATACCACAAGACCAATTGAGGTTTACCGTGTTTCGTATACTGAACCTTCGATATTACGGGTTCCATCTTTACTCCGGAAGGAACTATTGGCAGTTGATTTTGACTCTAACATTCCAAAACCCGTCCTCCTACCTTTTGGTAATGGGTGTGGTCAAGTCATATCCTGCATGGTGCAGGTTTCACCCATATGCAACAATTACGGAGCTTTTAATGATTCAGTTGCCTTAACCCTTCATATCTTTCCCTTGCCGTCACTTGGCTACCGTGACTTCGGACAGGTATTGAAATACCGTGAGGCTTTCGTGGTCTGCACTCCGATATTACTGTTACCAGTTTTATCGTGACCGGGGTCAATGACCCTTTTACGTGGGAATCAGGTTTCTGCTCCCTGAGGTCAGACGGCTGACCAGTTCAGTTCGTAAAGTAATTTACTTATACGACTTTCACGTCGCGCATTAGAGTTGTTGATTATGCTCTTAACTTTCCTGGAGAATTCTTTGAAATTTTCCTCAGAGGGAAAACTTCTGAATTTACCATTGTTTTGTACTTTAAAGTACCAACCTAGAAAGTTGAAACCTTTTGTCGCTGGCGTGATCTTTGTCTTTTCTTTGCTTATTTCCATACCTCTATCGGCTAAGAAATTCTCTACCTTTAGAAGTATTTTCTCGGCATCATCTTTTGGTTTTAGGAAAAATACCATATCATCTGCATAACGGATGCAGTATTTATGTATGCTTTCTATCCCGTTTAATGCGATATTGGCTAATAGCGGACTAAATACTCCACCTTGTGGTGTGCCTTGATCTGGAAATCCGGGGAATACACCAGCTTTTAGGGAGCGGAATATTCCTTGCTTCATTCCATTTGTGGCGATTAGTTTAGTCATTATGGATTCGTGTGAGATTCTATCGAAGCACTTTTTAATGTCTAGTTCGATGATTCTTTTCTGTATCCCGTTTGACTGGGAGCGGAGATTATTAAACACCATTTTCTGGGCATCGTGGGCGCTTCTACCAGGTCTAAATCCATAACTTGAACTTTGGAAAGTGGCTTCATGTGCAGGTTCAAGAGCGTATTTGATTAAACATTGCCATATTCTATCCCTGATAGTTGGAACGCTTAATATTCTTGTTTTTCCGTTCTTTTTCGGGATTGGAATCCTCCTTAATTCCATTGGTTCCCATTTATTTATGTTGCTGAGCTGGAAAAACATCTTGAATCTTTGGAGAAAATCGAGTGATTTTACTCCGTCAACACCTGCTGTTTTCTTTCCTACATTCAACTGTGTTATTTGTCTTATCGCTAAGAATTTAGCTGCCGTGGATTTCAAAATAAGCTTTTGAAGATTTCTGACTTTAGCCATATCGCCTTCTCTAACAGCTTTAAATATTCTCTTTTGTAATCGAAAAAGATTTCTGCGGAATTTCTTCCAGGGAAGTCTTTTCCAAAGTTCATTGCCCAAGGGGGTTAGTCTAACCACGATTTACTCCATTAAATATTTTCTGAATACCCTGCTAACAGTTATTCGTTAGCATCCTACCCGCTGGATAGATTTCCGAGAATCACTCCTACCAAGGGTTCGACCGTTCCTTGGACTATCCCAGCGTTTTTACTCGTTCCATTAAGAAGATTGTTTAAAAGACTTAGGTGTAACCAATCCGCCTGATACCTACCCAGGGATTACAGCTAATAAATAAAGTTGCTGTGGGAATTGTTGCGGTATCAGAGTCGCTTGTGCGCTCAGTTTTAAGACGTTTTTCTAGGTTCTATTTCACCAGTGGTACGCGGTTGCCCATCGTACTCTATCTTCTCCCTATTAGCGTCAGTGTTGCCACTTTGGACATCTGATTACGCCCTGTTACCCGCTTCACTCTGCTTGGCATCTTTTCAGATGGATTATCCTTGCTCGGTGGGGTCAGATAAGGAGTCACTTCACCCTTGAAGGATAGGACTTTCACCTATATCCTCTTAGCAGTTAAAGGCTTTTTCGGAGGTTTTTACTCCACGTGCCTTCTGAGTCCATACACCTGCTTGCATCAGTAATCTGCTGACCGCTTGGTTCCTGACTCAAACGAGCCGCACTTATTTAAAACTTGCGTTCGCACCTGGATTAAAAAATGGGCACCTTCAGGAGTCCAACGCATTTGCTGCTTTTTGACGAAGCGCTTGCTGATAACTTGATTGACTGTAGATTCTACAAATGAGCTTGAAATTCGTTCTCCGTTATAGTATCTATCACCGTAATTTACAATATACTGTGAATTATTTGAAATGTAGGTTTCAAATTCTTCTAAATGTGACCAGAGTTTCTTTGCTTCAGGACTTGGTTCCCCATCATAATATAAGGGAACCTAAAACTACCGCATCATCTATTAAATCTTCAATTTTTGACAATGCTTTAAATACGTTGCCATGCCATAAACTCCACTTCAATTTCTTTAATTTCTCTTGAATCGATTTGCTCGAAATACCCCCTAGTGGTTCTTCTTTAGTTATGCCCTTGGCAACTTGTTTCATTACAGTTATTCGCATCTTCATTGTGAAACCAATCGAGTATGTGTTCTGCATGGGGATTGAGGTAATACTGAAGGTCACGTATACTCTCCTCTCCATCCGATAAAAATGTAACTTGCTGGTTCATTTGCATCCCCTGAGATTTCAATACCTCGAATACACGACGTTGGGGCTTGGTGTCGTAGCAATAAACCATACCAAAACACTTAGATGTTTTATCTGCTTTTATACTCTTGCCTGCAATTACTTGAAAGTGTCCCGATTTTGATGTTTTTCTGTCATAGAAACGTACATAACCTCCATCCATGCCAACCACTAATGGTAAATCTGGCTTTGGTAAATCTTCCCAATCTCTTGGGCAGCCTTCAAATAGTACCCCCGCCTCTTCTGGTAACTCCGAATCCAAACGCTTTCCGAATGTGTGCAGGTTGTTACGTATTGATGCAGCGTTTATTTCACCCTCTATGGGCAACACCTCTTGTAATAATTTGCTGGAAAGCCCATAGGACATCAGTGATGCAAATTTTGATTCAAGGTACAGCAGTTCTGGTGAAGTGCGTTCAGATAATAACTTTGCTACTGGGTTAAAAGTACGAGTCTGTTGTTCGGTACAGGTACAATGAAACAAGCGATTGCACTTTAACCGCAACTTACCAAACAGTGTTCGGTATGTAATAAAACGTTTATCTTTATGCAGTAGCTTCTTTCCACATAGCTGGCACTCAGAATTTTGCTTTTCATATTCAGTTATCTGCTGCTCAACTAAGACTTTCTGAGTATTTTGCAGTAATATTTTTGCCTCTGCTAAACTTAGTCCTAAATTTTCAGGCTGTAAGCAATTGCGGTTAATCTGCGTAACTTCTTGGATAATTTGGGTATCGCCACTATCCGATTCAACAACTATTTGGATTCTTAATTTCATCTTCACATCCTCTATTCAAAGAACATCGACTCCCTATCTCCCGTAAAGTATTTTAGTAAATGTTGGTTAAC
>JBCBQE010000628.1:0-4455 GCA_039820385.1 Cyanobacteria bacterium J06635_10 | reverse complement strand
CCTGATTTAGATAATTTTGTAATACCAAAAACCAAAATTGAGCGAGAAATAGCTCAAATTTGGCAGGAAGTACTTCAAATAGAAAAAATCGGTATTTATGATAACTTTTTTGATTTGGGTGGAAATTCGTTATTGATGGTGAAAGTTCACAGTAAACTCCGCGAAAAATTTTCTCATGATGTAAGTTTAGTAGAAATGTTTCGACATCCAACCATTAGTGCCCTTGTTACTTATTTCAGTGATACAAATGATAAAGTACAATCAAATGATTCAAGAGATGAACAAATTTCTACTGGTAAAGAACGTTTAAAACAGCGTTTGAATAAAAGAAAAAGTTAGGTATAGAATAAATTAAAATCAAAAGGTGTAATCTAAAAAAATCAATTTTATATTCTGACCAATTAACAATTAATTAAATTGGCGCAAAAACCCTCCTACCTATTGCCTATTGCCTTTTGCCTTTTGCCTTTTGCCTATTACTCAATTAATATTTCAGAATAATTGGAAGTCCAATCGATTTCAAATCAACGCTTTCTCCTCGAATACCGTAGTCAAATGTTAACTCTAATAACGGAGAAGCATTTAGCTCAATTTCTACAATTCCTTCTTTCTGTAACATGGAAATAGGATTAGTCAGATTACCCGTTTTGCTGATTGCAATACGAGTATTTGTTAACTTTTTTATTCCCAAGGGATGATTGATTAATTTTCTATGAGCTTCAAGAGAAGGGTTGAATACATTTAAGAAAGAAACTGACTCGGGAATCATAAAGCATATAGGTTCTGTTTGAGCAGCAAGATTCTCAGCAGCAAAATTAATGAACTCCTGTGAGGGTTGATGATTTGAGCTACTTGAAGAAGTATGCTCGGAATTAATAATATCCGAATTTTGATGGAGAGCAATCCCGAAAGGAGAAGTTGCTTCGTCTGGAGAGTAAGAACGTGATATATAATCAATACCTGAATGCATGGCATATATTTCAGCCATTGTTGCATCTTCAACCCAGACTAACTCTATATAAGTATTCTCAAAGAAAATAATAATTGAAGCAGTTCCTTGTTGGGTATTATAAGTTATGTTATTATCGCTACAAGTTAAACCTATTTTTTCAAGCGATTGTTTATCTGGTGCTGTCTCAAGACAGACAAAAATGTGATTTATTTCAAGCAAAGTCTTATGTATCAATAATAGTGTCATCAGTAATCTCTTGTTTGATATCTGGAAAATGCCCCATAGAAATTGAAGATAAGTAAATTCCTAAAAGATTATAAATTAAATAAGAATAATTGTCATTAACCTCCGAAAGTTATTGTTTGTCAAGACCATCATGACTGTTTTTACAAAAGTTATGTAGAAATCATTGTTTGTGTCTTACCCTGCCATAACCTAAAGTTAGGTGTATATTTCTGGGAAAACCAATAAAATATGATTTAAAGGGGAGTTGGAATTAGTTGTGAGCAAATTAGACAAAAGCGAACAAATTAATAATTATGAGTTTGATTATGAAACTCTGACAAGCGAGCAAAAAGAGCTAGTCAAGCAGTGTACTGGTGAGATTCGGGAGCGTTTGCAGCGTTCAGCACAGGATATCTGGGAAATTGGACAACGGCTTTTCGATGTACGCGCTCAACTTAAACACGGTCAATTTGAGAGTTGGTTAAAAGCGGAATTCGGTTGGAGTAGACGTACAGCGTATAACTTTATTAAAGTTTATGAAGCTTTTGGCGAACGTGCAAAACTTGCACAAATAGATATTGCAACTTCTGCTCTTTACCTTCTAGCTGCCGAGTCTACACCTCAAGAAGTACGAGAGGAGTATTTACTTAAGGCGGAAAAAGGAGAAAAAATTACTCATAAGGAATTACGCTCCGATATTGAGCAAAAAAAACAGAAATCTATTCCTGCTAAGGAAAAACGAAACGATAATACACCTACTATTCAAAATAGTCCACCTCTAAATGCTACTTCCATACCAGAAATTATTAAATTAGCTTCTCAAACAGTAGTTGACGTTGAATCACGAGAAGTCCCCGAACCAGAATTAAAAGAACCCAAACCTGTTTTTGATGTAAAAGTTGAAGCTGGCTGGTATGTATTGGAAGGACAACACCTGGTTTTTTGCGGAGATACAGCACAGCCAGAGTTTCGTTCTCATATACATGATGTGAGTTTAGCTGTTGCTGCAACTTCTGAGTACTGGGATCACGATTGGTTAATTAATGCAGCCGCGACGTTAATTGTTTTGGAAGAGTCAGCATTGAAGCAAGACAAGTTAGAACAGTTAATTAATATGTTTTCTCAACTTGGAGAAGCAATTGTTTTTCCCTGGTTACCACATCCATATATGATTAGAGTTGCCAATAAATTAAATCGAAAAGTAATTGCAGGTGATATCTCCCAAGAAAACTGTAGTCAAGCTATTGCAGCATCTGGACTGGATTTTGCAGCAGTTGAATTGTAAGAAATCAAAAGTCATTCAATATAGGGATTTTAGATTGAACCTATTTCTAGAATAAAGAGCTTGAAATCACAATAGTAGCATTGTTTTTCTCTATGGATGAATTCGATGAGTTATATCGAATTGATTTTTTTCATCTCAAATATTTTTTTGAGTAATTATACGTAGTAATCAAGCTATAATTAGCTCCTCAAATTGCTTTGATTAAGTTTTAATATAGCGTTTTTTATTTTATTTGCCCGAAGTTAATAGTAAAATTATTTTATTTATTTTTCTACTCGTGTTAACTGCTACATCTCCTGATTTTGCTCCTTACGTAACATTTTCATGTAAAAGCAACGGAGAGAACTTATATTTTAATAATTAGTAAAAAAACATACATTAATATTGGCGATCGCCATGTAATAATAGCCAGAAGTCGCAAAAATCTGATGAGTCTTTGTGAGAATAGTTCTCAAAAAAACTTAGATTACGATGGAACTACGCGAGACTGGTTCTACTAAAGTTAATTTTATAAAATGATTCGCGCTTATCTATTATTGTGCGATTGAAAGTTATATGAATACGAACGGATTAGAGATAGCTATCATTGGTATGGCTGGGAAATTTCCAGGTGCTAAAAATATCGATGAGTATTGGGAAAATATAAAAAATGGGGTGGAATCAATTCGTTCTTTGACGGATGAATATTTGCTTTCTCAAGGTGTGGATAAATCATCTTTGGAGCATCCCCAATATATAAAAGCAGCAGCGGTACTCGAAGATATAGAACTATTCGACGCTGATTTTTTTGGATTTAGTCCCAGGGAAGCAGAAATTTTAGATCCGCAACAGCGTTTATTTTTAGAATGTGCTGTTGAAGCTTTGGAAACCGCAGGATATAACCCTCAAACTTATCCTGGATTGATAGGGGTTTATGGTGGTGCGGGAATGAATGGATATTTGTTCAATCTCTACACGAACCCAAATATTCGTAATTCCGTCAGTAATTATCAGTTATTTTTAGGTAACGACAAGGATTTTTTAACAACAAGAGTATCCTATAAACTTAATTTAACTGGACCGAGCGTTGATGTACAAACGGCTTGTTCGACTTCCTTGGTTGCAGTTCATATAGCTTGTCAAAGTTTATTAAGCGGTGAGTGTGATATAGCTTTGGCAGGTGGTGTCGCAATTTCCAAGCAGGTAGGATATTTGTATCAAGAAGGTGGTATTTATTCACCAGATGGACATTGTCGTGCTTTTGATGCTCAAGCACAAGGAACAGTTTCGGGAAGTGGTGTAGGAATTGTTGTTCTCAAAAGATTGGAAGATGCTTTAAATGATGGAGATAGTATTGATGCAGTAATTAAAGGAAGTGCGATTAATAATGATGGTACTTTCAAAGTTAGTTACACATCTCCAAGTATTGATGCTCAAGCAAAAGTAATCCGTGCTGCTCAATTGATGGGGGATATTGAACCCGAGAGTATTAGTTATATTGAAGCTCACGGTACGGGTACTCCATTGGGAGATCCAATTGAAGTTGCTGCCTTGAATCAGGTATTTGGAAGCAAGAAGAAAGTAGAGGGGGTAGAGAGGGTAGAGGGGGTAGAGAAAAAACAAAAAGCTTGTGGAATTGGTTCGGTGAAAACTAATATCGGACATTTAGATACTGCTGCGGGAATAGCTAGTTTAATTAAAGCTGTTTTGGCTCTCAAATATAAACAAATTCCTCCCAGTCTGAATTTTGAGACACCGAATCCACGTGCTTGTTTTGATAACAGTCCTTTTTATGTGAATGCGAATTTATCAGTATGGGAAACCGATAAATTACCCCGTCGTGCTGGTGTTAGTTCCTTTGGAATTGGTGGGACAAATGCTCATGTGGTGTTGGAAGAAAACCTCACCCCGTCCTATCGGACACCCCTCTCCTTATTAAGGAGAGGGGAAGTAGATGAGACAACCTCTTCCTTATCAAGGAGAGGGGAAGTAGATGAGACAACCTCTTCCTTAT
>JBCBQE010000627.1:0-4456 GCA_039820385.1 Cyanobacteria bacterium J06635_10 | reverse complement strand
TCGTACGGGTTCTTCATTTTGATTTTCTACAGAAGGGCGTTGCTGAATTCGCCACAACCGAATTGTTAAGGCTACTCCCGCAGTTCCCAAGCCAAAAATAAACAATGTCCAACTGTCATCAAATCCACCTATTAATGCATCCACTATCCCCATCGTGATTAATACGGTGATTAATGGTTCTTTGCGGTAGGCAGATTTTACAATACGAGGAAATACAGCATTCATCACAGCGTGTTTTCAGTTCCTCTTTACTATAAGTTTACTCATATAGCTCATAGGTAATAAGCTCTTGATCTCAAGGCGTTAATACTATTATAAATTTATTCAACAAGCAAGTAAGGAATTCCCTAACTTTACTCAAAATAATGGTTTTATAAGCTTAATTATTATGCCCCGTATTTATATTTAGTTGCAAGTTTAGAATAACACTTATAAAAAAACAGTTAACTACTAGTAGAACTGTTTTATACATTGATACTATTTTAAGGATATTTTTACACTATTTCTTTGCAAAAAAATTAAAATTTACATAAAAATACCTTACTTACTTATAAAAATTTTCCAAAGTCGGTAGACTAAGGGTTATTACATCCCACTTTCAGGATTTAACAGCCTAGCTCCGACTTTTGGTAAACCTGTAATACCTGGTATCCTGTAACACTCTCAACAAGACTTGAAAAAACCGGTTTTCTAAAAGAATGAACTCAGTTTTTCTGAAACAGTCACGATCGAGAAACCAAACTTTAAGCAGCAATGGAAGATATGACTCACAAAATACTATATAAACTTTTTACTGCATATTATCTTAGTCCTAACCAGGATATAACTCCTTGATTAGTTATACATTCAATTGCCACCATTATCATAAAACCAATCATCGCGGCTCTACCATTTAAACGTTCAGCATACTCATTAAAGCCTAGCTTTGGTTCTTCTAGCTTAGGTGTAACGGTTGGTTGGGGCTGTTGTGCTGTCATTGAAATACCTCCTTAAACGTAAGTGAACTTGCTTACCTAGATTTTCCTAGATCATTAGTTAAGCCGATAAACTAAAGTATCTAGGTGATATAGCGACATCTTTACAAAATTTTACTATTTTTTTATATAACGTTACAAGATCATTATGACGGTTAAAAAAGTTGATACCGGGGTTATTTGAAGAATTTAGACCCTTTAAAATGAAATTAGTAATATTTGATTCAACATAGCTGCCATTTAATTGACACACTACAGTTAAAAGAACAAATTAATTTAGGGGCAGTAAATGGAAATAGGTGTTCCCAAGGAAACAAAAGATAGAGAGTTCCGAGTGGGCTTAAGTCCTTCCAGCGTCAGGGTTTTAAAAGAATCAGGTCATAATATTTTTGTAGAAACCCAAGCAGGTGTGGGTGCTGGATTTACGGATGATGATTACATCAGTGTAGGGGCACAAATTGTTACTACGTCTGAAGCTGCTTGGAATCGTGAATTAATTGTTAAAGTCAAAGAACCTCTAGAAGAAGAGTATAAGTTCTTACAAAAAGGACAGATATTATTTACTTATTTACATTTAGCAGCAAATAGAAAATTAACCGAACATTTAATTGATAGTGGCGTTACGGCGATCGCTTATGAAACTGTAGAACAAACAGGTGCCAATAGACTACCTTTACTTACTCCCATGAGTATAATTGCCGGTCGTCTTTCGGTGCAGTTTGGAGCCAGATACCTCGAAAGTCAACAAGGCGGTAGAGGGGTACTTTTAGGTGGAGTTCCCGGAGTCAAGCCGGGTAAAGTGGTAATTTTAGGTGGTGGTGTTGTAGGTACTGAAGCTGCAAAAATAGCAGTTGGCATGGGTGCTACAGTACAAATTTTAGATGTTAACGTCGAACGCTTGTCTTATTTAGAAACCTTATTCGGTTCTAGAGTTGAACTACTTTATAGTAATTCCGCTCATATTGAAGAAGTTGTGCCACAGGCCGACTTATTGATTGGTGCAGTATTAATCTTAGGAAAACGAGCTCCTACCTTAGTATCTCGTGAATTGGTTGAAAAAATGAATTCCGGTACGGTAATTGTAGATGTTGCAGTTGACCAAGGCGGCTGCATTGAAACTTTACGTACAACGTCTCATACAAATCCAGTTTACACCGAACTTGGAGTATTACATTACGGCGTACCTAATATGCCTGGTGCAGTACCTTGGACTGCGACTCAAGCATTAAATAATACTACATTGCCTTACGTGCGACAGTTAGCCTCCGAAGGAGTGAAAGCGCTGGTAAATAACTCAGCATTGGCTAAAGGATTAAATGTGGATCATCATCGTATCGTGCATCCTGCCGTACAGTCCGTATTTCCAGATTTAATCTAATACTGCATTTAATTAACTTCGAGGGATCCGTTTATCTACCGAAGTGTTGTAGAGACGTTATATATAACGTCTCCCTAGGTTTGGGAGAAAACTAACTAGTCAAAATTAATGAAACAGACCACTCAATAATACTGTGTTTCATTAATATTGAGTCGTCTATTTTAGGACTTACGCAATTGTCACAATATCCTGATGGTGCGTGACGCTACAACCTTAATTACTTAGTTCAAATTCCGATCTAGCGTCAGGAAAACAAAAACAAACCAAAAGAACGCAATTACTAAAGAAACCCGACTTATTTGATGAAAAGCCGGGTTTCTTGAATATATGTATCCGCTGTAGAAGAAATTATTCTTCAGGATTCCGATATCGTTTGTAGACTTCCATTGCAGCCAGATAGAATTCCTGAGCTTTGTCTAGGTTTTCACTCTTATCCCCACGAATGCGCTGCTTATAAGCATTACCCAAATTATATTGAGTCATTGCCCATTGCTGGGGAACCAGATCCATCTGATAGACTTCTAAAGCTGCATTGTAAGAAAGTATGGCAATTTCTATATTCTCTGCCTGATCACCAAAAACGCGATCGCAATACACATTACCCAAGTTGTACTGAATTGTCGCCCATTGATACGGAAATACCGAACGTTGATATACGTCAAGTGCCGCAAAATAATGTTGAATTGCGATTTCCAGATTTTCAGCTTTATCCCCATTTTGGCGACTTTTATAAGCCGTACCCAAATTATTTTGAGTCATCGCCCAATCTTCAGGGAAGGTATTGCGCTGGTAGACTTCTAATGCAAGCTCGTAACACTTAATACTTTCATCCAAATTATCTGCATTGTCCCCAGTGATGCGATCGACCAAGGCATTACCAAGATTATTCTGGGTTCCAGCCCACTCTTCAGCGTGTTTTTCACGATTAAAATAAGCTAATGCTACCTGATAACCTTTAATCGCGATTTCTAAGTTCTCAGCTTTATTACCTAATGAGAACTGCTGAATTAATACACTAAAATTAACAATATCAACTAAGACACTATGGGCTATTGCAGGTTGAGCCTTCTGTACAGTTTCCTTCACCCAGTCTTCCATAACTTGGGCAAAATGCGTATTTAGCTTATCTAAATTCGCAGCAAATAGGGGATACACCACTTTTGCATTACCACTAGTATTGGAAATAGTCCGCAATACTTCACCCAAAAAATCTAGATAATTTTGGGAAGGTAAGCTAGGCGGTAATGAATTTTTCAGTCCCTTAGCCAGAGGCGTAGCAATACTTTGCAGAAATTCAGAAGCTTTCTGTTCGCCAATTTCTGCCATCATTCCTGCCACTTGTGATAAAGTCAAAAGGAATTGCGTATCAATTAAATCTTGATTTTTACGCAATATTTCAGCTTCGGTTCCACTAGGGCAACTCATTAGGGTTTCAATCAGTTCTAAGTAAGCAGAAGGACTTTCATCATCTTCAGAATTGAAGTTTTTTGTAGCTTGTGCTAACATGCCACTTAACTCTTCGGCCAAATTCCGTAAAAATTGGGCCGTACCATTTGCACCCTCTTCTTCTGCTTTGATGGCTATTTGCTCCATCACCATAATTAAATCTTCATCAACCAATTCTGTATTGGCTTTTAAGATTACAAACTCCTCCCCACTAGGACAATTTAAAAGTTCCTTAATCAGAGAAATATATTCTCGCAGACGGCGTTCATCCATTAGGGTGAATTCCCGTAGTTTTTAAGATAATTTTTACACCTATTCACTAGTAACGTAATCGATATAAATACCTTACTTAAGTGCCGTAATACATTTGTTGCTACTTTAAGTGGATGACAAGATAGGACAATTATGGGAAAATCATGGGAGTATTTAAACTCCGTGAGCTACTAACTCCTGTTCCGCAATAATCCCTCTGAGTGAGAGGGGGGAGAAGGGGGAGAGGGGCTTCAACTGTTCCTTGAAAATATGGGAAAACCTGGGAATTTGGGCGGAAATACATGCCGGTTTTACCCAAAATTACAGTGTATCCGCCCAAATTCCTGCCCACACGAGTCGTTGTGATGTCCACACTGACCTACAATTTCCGCAAAAAAATGGGGCA